>JAQUXV010000103.1 GCA_028692205.1 Eubacteriales bacterium | reverse complement strand
CAATGTGCAAGACTGCAGCGGTACATTTTGGGAATTTGCTCGCCATTGCGCGGGTGTTTTCGCAAATGCTCCCGATATTACCACATGTCGGCCAATTTCCTGTTGACATTCCATCGGAACAGCGATAATCTAGTACCTGTAAAACTATTTTGGTTTTATTAGTTTTTTGGAGGCTTGTACAGATGGAAACACACAGTGCAATTCAGGTGGATGGGCTTCGCGTATGCTACGGTAAGCAGGTCGTACTGAACGACCTGTCGGTTGCCATACCGGCAGGTCAGATCGTCGGGGTTCTGGGGCCTTCCGGGTCCGGCAAGACAACACTGGTGAAATCAATTATCGGTATTAACCGTTTCGAGGCGGGCGCCATTTCTGTTTTCGGTAAAGCCGTTCCTTCCCTGCCCGCCATGGAGGGTATCGGTTACATGGCGCAGTCCGACGCCCTGTATGACGATTTAACCGCCGCGGATAACCTGGTCTTTTTCGGTCGCATCTACGGCCTTGGGCGTGCAAAGGCACAGGCGAAAGCGGCGGAACTGCTGGATTTTGTCGGGCTGGGTGCGGAAGGAAAGAAGTCCGTCCGGTTTTATTCCGGCGGCATGCGGCGCAGGCTGTCATTGGCGATCGCGCTGATTAACCATCCGCGCCTTCTGATATTGGACGAACCCACCGTCGGAATCGACCCCGTTCTGCGCCAAAAGTTCTGGGCTGAGTTTGACGCGCTTAAAGCGGAAGGCTGCACCCTGCTGACCACCACCCACGTGATGGATGAGGCCGCCCGCTGCGACCGGCTGCTGTTACTACGGGATGGAAAAATCCTCGCCAACGGCACGGTCCCGGAATTGCTCTCGCAGGCGGGTGCCCATACCGTGGAGGAAGCGTTTTTACGTTTCAGCGGCGAAGTGGTTAAGGAGGCGTGCTGAGATGCGTTGCTTTTTGGTTGCGGGCCGGGTTTTCCGGCAAATTCTTCGGGATCGGCGCACGCTGGCCTTGTTACTTTTTGTTCCGGTAATGGCAATTTTCCTGTTATATACGGTGCTTAACGCCTCGGCCTCGACGCCGGAAATCATTGCCGTATCGCTGCCCGATACGCTTCGAACCAGCCTGACGGAGTATGCCAACGTTACCGACAACGCAACGCTTTCCGATTCGCTTTCCCTGCTGCGTGATCGAAAATCCGACGCTGTTGTTACCTGCGCGGAGCCGGACATCACCGTTTATGTGGAAGGCACGCAAACCGCCGTTACCGCGTCGGTTATGAAAGCCGTCGCCTCCGCCGTAAGCGAATACGGCAAGGCCTATGCCCAGCAGGAAGCGCTTCAGCAGATGGACGACCAAAAACAGGCGATTCTCACCCGGGTGCAGGATTATCTGACTTTACAGGGGCTTTCGGCTCCAAACGCTTTCACCCTGCCGGAGACGGATTGGTCCGTTCCCCAGCCGAGTATCGAATACACCTATCTGTATGGCGAAACCGATACGACCAACTTCGATACTATAGCGCCGTTTTTAATGGGTTTCTTCATTTACTTTTTTGTTTTTCTGCTCGCGGGCGTCGCTTTTCTGCGGGAGCGCAACACCGGCACTCTGGAGAGGCTGCTGGCAACGCCTGTGCGCCGGTACGAGATCGTGCTGGGGTATTTTCTGGGCTTCGGCGTTTTTGTATTGCTACAAACCATCATTGTACAGGTGTATATTGTAAAGGGTCTGGGCATCAGCCTGCAGGGGGATTTCGCGCTGGTGCTGCTGGTAAACCTGGTGCAGGCAGCCGGTTCGCTGGCGCTGGGCACGCTGCTTTCCGCCTTTGCGAATAACGAGTTGCAGATGTTTCAGTTTATCCCGGTCGTCATCGTACCGCAAGCCCTGTTCAGCGGCCTGTTCAGCCTCCGCGGCGCGCCCGGCTGGGTAATCGCCCTTTCCAAACTGTTTCCGCTCACCTACGCCGCAGATGCGCTGGACGAGGTGGCGCTTCGTGGTCACGGTTTCGGCGATATCTTGCCGGATTTGCTGATTCTGTTCGGGTACATGGTGCTGTTTCTGACGCTAAACACACTTGCGCTTCGGAAATATCGTCAAATCTAAGTTTGGAGGCAATGAAATGGAGCCACGGGAACGAATACTGGAAGCGGCTTTCGGGTTGTTTTCCAAGATTGGGTATTCTGCCGTCACCATGGATCAGCTCGCCGTTCGGCTGGGCATGAGCAAGGCGACGCTGTATAAGTACTTTCCCTCAAAAAAGGAACTGATTCTGGCCTGTGTGGACGGCTTTTCCCACAAGGTGGAGGCCGAAATCAACGCACAGCTTGCCGATCCGGGCCTTTCCCCGCGGGAGAGAATGAACCGCTTCATGCTGCCTGTGCTTCGTGTGATAACAAAAATCAACAAGGAAGCGCTGATCGATTTGCAGCGAAACGTGCCGGAAGCTTATGATAAAATCGAAGCGGCACGGCGGCGCATTCTGCTGCACAGCATCGTGCGGGTGATTGAGGAAGGGAAAACTGCCGGCCTGTTGCGTAATAACGTAAGCGCCTCGCTGGCAGCGCACACGCTCATCGGCGCCGTTTCCCACTTAAGCGAACCGGCCGTGCTGGAGGAGCTGGAACTGCCGTTGGGGCAGTTGCTGAGCGATGTGCTGAACCTTCTCTGGGAAGGGCTTCTCAGCGAGCGCGGGAGAACCGCCGAACCTTGACAGCCCTCGGGCGCACGCCTATAATCGGAGGAGAAAAGCGTAAAGGAGGCTGCCGCCATGGCGATTCCCTACAGCCGGTATATAGTCGGCTCCCTGCCGTGGTACAGCGTTCTGATGGTGTCGGGCATCCTGATCGCGTACCTGTTGGGGACACGCGAGGAAAAACGCATCGGTCTGCCGAAGGACTCGATGTTGGATATGGTTTTAGTCGCCGTGCCCTGCGGTATCGTGGGCGCGCGGCTTTATTATGTGCTGATGACGCTGAGCGAATTCGCTAAAAACCCCATTTCCATCCTGTACATCTGGGAAGGCGGCATCGCCGTGTACGGCTCCATCATCGGCGGCGCGCTGGGCGTATACATCTATTGCCGCGTGCGTAAACGCAGCTTCGCCGCGCTGCTGGACATCACCGCGCCCGGGCTCGTGCTGGCGCAGGCCATCGGCCGCTGGGGTAATTACTTTAACCGCGAGGCGTTCGGCCCCGTGATCACAAACACCGCGTGGCAGTTCTTCCCCGCAGGCGTGCAGATTTCAGAAAACGGCGCGGAAGTCTGGCACGTAGCGACTTTCTTTTACGAATCCATGTGGGATTGGGGTGTTTTTCTGGTGCTTTGGGCGCTTCGCAAGCGCGTTAAACGCCACGGAGATGTGTTTCTCTGGTACATGGTTCTGTACGGCTGTGGGCGCTTTTTGGTGGAGCAGCTCCGCACGGACAGCCTATACCTGTTCGGGTACCGCGTCAGCCAGTATGTAAGTTTACTGATCTGCGCCGCCGTAGCGGTCGTGTTCATTGTACGGTTTGCAAAAAAACATCATGGTGTCGCGCTTGCCGCCGTGTTGTGCGCCGGTGTGCTCGCTTTCGCGCGCCCGTTACTTGCTCAGAGCGCCGCTGGCGTCGCCTTCACGCTGGCACTGTATGCAGCGGGCGGTGTTTGCCTGTTGCTCTGGCACGGCGCGCCCCGCTTTGCAAAGTTCTGGCTATTCGCGGATGCGGCCGTCTACCTCGCCATGCTGCTGCTCGGCTTAAACGGGCTTTGGCAATCCCCCTATTTTGTTTACGCGGGGCTTTCCGTGCCGCCGTATCTGGCAATCCCCTATGCCTGCCTTGCTCGTGAGCTCGTGCAGGCCAAGCCTGCGGAGGTGGAATAATGCCCGTCGGCTATCAGAAAAACCTGTTATACGGACTTGCGCTCCCCATACTTGGCTTACGGCCGAACTGGCGGAAGGTTCTTATCCCTGAAGACGATATTGACCACCTTGCTCCGCGTATCGAACAGACATTGAAGCGCAACCACGTTGTCGGCGGCTCTGTGCAGCGCATCCGAAACGGCAAGCTCGCGGAGCGCTATCTTGCCGGGTACGCGTCGCTGCACCCGTCTGCGCCCGTTACGGACGACACGCTTTTCCGTACGGCGTCCATTGCGAAAATGGCGTGCGCCCTGCTGGTGATGCGCCTGCAAACGCAGGGTAAGCTGGATGTATACGAGGACATTTCCGCCTTCTGGGGTAAACCGATTCGCAACCCCAACCATCCGGACACCCCCATTCCGCTTGCGGCGTTGCTCAGCCACACGTCCGGCCTGATGGATTCGCCGCTTTACTACCGTTCCTTTGCTTCCGTTATCCCGGTGGAAGAAATCCTTGCGGACGGCGGCTGTTTCACCTGTCGAAAACCATTTGAGAAATTTCAATACAGCAATTTCGCGGCGGGCCTGATTGGCTGCCTGTTGGAGAAGCGCTTTGGCGAATCACTGGAAACGCTGGCGCATCGCGAGCTCTTTACTCCCTTGGGCGCGCAGGCCACCTTTGACCTGTCTTCACTTACCAAAGCACCGCTTGCCAATAGTTACCGTGTGCTTCCGCCCTCCCGCACGCCCGCGTTCGACGCGCGCAAGCGCGCCGCCGGTGCCGCACCGCTGGATGCCCCGGACCCGCAAACGCATTACCTGTTGGGTTCCGGCGGACTGCTGGTTACGGCGGAAGGTCTAGCGCGCCTCGCCTTGCCGCTGATGGCTGATGAAAAAGCCGAGGAGAAAGCTTTCCTTACGCTGGAATCGGTGCGGCAGATGAAAAAGCCGCTTTCCAGCTGGCCGCAGCAGGAGGTGGATATGCGCCACGGCATGGGCCTGTTTACGCTGGACGACCGGGCCGTATGCGCCCGCCGCCTCTATGGGCATCAGGGCTTTGCGTACGGCGCGGTGAACGGCGTTTTTTTCGACGACGAAGGCAACGGCTTTGTTTCCCTCAACAGCGGCGCAAGCGAGCGGCGTTTCGGGCACCTGAGCTGCTTAAACCGCGATCTGATCAATGTTTTCTTTGCGGGAGGCCGATGATGAAAGACTTGGTAACCGGGTTCCGTGAAGAACGGAACGGCTATCGTGTTACAGTAAACGACACGGAAACCTTTCGGCTCTCCTTCTCCGAATACCGCGCGCTGCCTTTGCAGGAAGGGCAGGCGCTCGATTGGGCGCAATATAAACACGATTTGCTGGTTCAGCAGTACCCGGAAGCGCTCGACCGTGCTGTTCGCCTTCTGGCGGTGCGCGCGCGCAGCCGGGGCGAAGTGGAACAGCGGCTGACACAGCGCGGATATTTACCCGATACCCTTGAAATGGTAATCTATAAGTTGGAAAAAGAAGCGTTGCTGGACGACGAAGCCTTCGCCCGCGCATGGGCAAAAGCCCGGGCCGACCACCAGATCGGCAAGGCTCGGATATTACAGGAACTGCGCGTTAAGGGTGTGGACAGCGCCATCGCGGAAGCCGCCGTGGCGGAGCTTGCCGAGGACGACCAGCATGAGCAGGCCGCCGCGCTGGCTGCGAAGCTGCTGAAACGCCACCACAACGAGCCCCCCGCCGACGCAAAACGAAAAGCGCTGGCCGCCATGCAGCGGCGGGGATACGCCTACGGCGAGGCGAGCCGGGCAGTGGAAACGGCTGTACAGAGCATGAACGATGAAACGGAATAGCCTCATAACGGGTCATTCTATCAAAGTTAATTTGTCAAAACCGGGGATAAATGTTACCCCGGTTTTCGTTATTATTTATGCCTATATTGCACGGCGGCATAGTTCTTTCCCTTGCTGAAAGCTGTATACTCAAGATTATACGATCTCACACTTTTCAACGAGGATTGTTAGAACCTTGAAGTTATAGTTATAAACTTTAGCTCTAAGAAATCAAAAATAATATCATTATAAAGGAGAATGGCATGAAGAAGCATCGGTTCACACTGATTAGTCTGGCGGCAGCGATTCTGCTGGCTTGTGTTCCTCTCACTGGGTTTGCGCAAACGGAGGGTGAAAGCGCTCTCCACGAATATCTGGGCATTTCCTTCGATACCGCTACCCCGGATGAAGTTGCGCAGATCCTATTGGAAAAAACCGACGGGACGCTTTCCGCACCAAACCTGACAGGCATCCAATACTATGCTGATGATATTGCAGCCTACAGCAATATATTCGGTCTCCTTGTGGAATTCAACTCCAATCTGATTGGGATAAACCAAATTCATCTCAGCAAGACCGGAAGAAGCATCTGGTCGAGCGATTCAACTGAGTTCGAAGGAATGGTTGCGGAGGATATCGGGGTCTATCTGGACATGGAAACACAGCTAACCGCGCAGTACGACGATCCCGACTGGCGCTTCTTTACGACCAGCGGGAAAAGGTACGGCATCAGCGGCAAGGCACGCTTTATGTTTCCGGGCGGCCAATGGGATGCGGAAAAGATGATGGACGTTTGCAAAAGCGATAAATCCTTCTATGCCCATACGGCATGGGGCAATGTTGTTCTGGACCTGTGGGTCATTTGGCGGGATGAAGGCGCGAAGAAGTCTAAAAGCTCGCTGAGTTTATACTATTACAACAAACTTGCGGAGATTGACGCCGACAGCATTCTCGAGCTTCCTCTGCCCGTTGAAAACTAATGATCGAACTTCGGCTCTTCCCGCCGTCCCGGCACATCGCACCGTGAAGCCAATCAATCATAGGCCTGTCTATTTCATTCAATAATTGGAATGCAAGCCCCAACAGGAGGTCAGACATGAAAAAGATACTGGCAATCATCCTGATGAGTGTACTGCTTTGCACAGCGCCGTATGCCATGGCAGCAAAGCAGCCCCAGTATACCTTGTCCAAAAAGAACAACACCGTTTTACAAAACAACGCCGACCGGGAAATCGACGTTCAATCCTCATTCGTTTCCCGCAGTGTTATCCCCGGCGAAAGCCCGGTTACCGGGTTGCCGTGGGATGGCGAGTATTTGCCCATGCTGGTGCAAATCAACGTTCGTACGGGCGATGTGACCGTTAATCACCGTACGGTCAAGACAACCGGGGCCGGGAAATTCGCCCCCTGGGGCATCCAATATGCCGATGTCCTGTATGAAGAGCTCACAGGCTACACCGGCGGCACCCGTTTTTCCGTTTTATTCAGCGATTGCTTCGCGCAGGGGCAGCCCGCAGCTGGGGTGGGGCCGGTACGCTCCTGCCGCCTCGGTGCGCTGATGCTGCGGGAGGAATGGCAATCCGGTTTCGTTTTCGGCGGCGGACTTTTTAGAGATTTCCACTCGGACGACCCCGCAACCCAGCAAGTCTATCAGGAAACCGGTGTAATGGAAAAAGGCATGCTGATCAACACCTTATCGAATCGTTTTCGGAAAATGTGCTACCGGGTGCAAGGGAAAAAAGCGCCTGGCAACCGCAATGCCGATATCATCAGCATGCGTGATACGATCCCCGATGATTATATTTCAACGCCGCACCCGTTCCTGTTTACAGATGAAGTTCTATATGGAGACAATTATACAGCGGCGGATGTGATCAACTTGGACTGGGGTTACAAGTACAATATCACCCACTTCGTATACGACCCGAGCCGGAATGCCTACCTGCGTTACTGCGGCGCCGGAATTAACCCGGCCAAGTGGGCGCCCTTCACCGTTTTTGCCACGGCGGAAAGCACCGAAAGCGACGTGGAGATCCCCTTTGCCAACCTTATCGTGCAGCGGGTGGAGTACGAGCGTATCGATAACAGTCTGTATAAATTATCGATCCACAGCATCGGCAAAGGAAACGCCGATATCTTTATCGGCGATCGCTATATTCCCGGTTACTGGGTGCGAGCTTCGCTGAGCGAGCCGACCGTTTTCTACGACGATCAGGGCAATGAGCTTCAGTTTAACCGGGGCAAGACCTTTATCGCACAATTTCCGGTGGAAGCCCTTTGCACCTTCACCAGCGGCGATTGAAGATACTTGCCTTTTGGCGCGTTCGCTGGTCTCCGACCGTCTGCAACCTGTACACGCTTGGACATTGTTCATATCTTAGCCGGTATTGTTCTTTCTGTTTCGCCTCACCGCTTTCTATCGTAATCCGATGGCATGTAAAACACCCTGTCGTTAGCTTTCGCCAATCGATAGGGTGTTTTCTTTTGGAGGTGCCACCCGGATTTGAACCGGGGAATAAAGGTTTTGCAGACCTTCGCCTTACCGCTTGGCTATGGCACCGGGTTAGGCGACGTTGTAATTTGCGCTCCTCTTACGTA
>JAQUXV010000102.1 GCA_028692205.1 Eubacteriales bacterium | reverse complement strand
ACGATTACATTGTCAAGCCCTTCTCCCCGGGCGAGGTGATGGCCCGGGTGCGCGCGGTGCTCCGGCGCATGGGGCAGGGGCAGGCTGAACCGGAACAGCGCGTAACGCGCGGCAACCTCTCCATCCGCCTTAACGATTACGAAGCCCTCATCGGCGGGCAACCTATAACGCTCACCAAAAAGGAATTCGAAATCCTTTGGACGCTCGCTTCCCACCCCGGCAAGGTATTTTCCCGCGACAATCTGCTGGAAAGCCTGTGGGGATATGATTATTTCGGCGACACCCGCACAGTGGATTCCCACATTAAACGGCTGCGCGCCAAGCTGGAAGCGCTCGGCCCCGAAGGCTGGGAAATTAAAACCATCTGGGGCGTCGGCTACAAATTTGAGGTGACTGCCGATGCGAAATAGAATCGCGCTGAAACTGCTGGCGTATTTTTCAGCGGCGCTGCTGGTGTTCGCGGCCGTCAGCGGCGTATTGTTCCAAACGCTGTTCGCCCGCCAGACCATGGAAACCAAAAAGGCGGAGATGCTGGAACACGCCACATCGCTAGCGGCCACGCTGGGCGGCGTGCTTTCCGAGGAAGGCGGCGCGTCGGGCCGGATGGGCGGTAATCAGGGCGGCGGCTACGGCACCTATATCCGCCTGTTGAGCCTTGTGGAAACGGACGTCTGGGTGCTGGATGAGAACCTGGATTTTTTAACCGCCGGCCACGCCATGGGCCTGACCGTCACCTACGACGATCTGCCCGCGGACGCGGAAACCCTTGTTTCGGCGGTTTTTGAAGGGCAAACGCCGTTCAGCGAAGGCTTCAGCGATCTGCTCGGCGCGCCCACGCTCACTGTCGGCGTGCCGATTTACAACAGTACCGCCGTGGCGGGCGCGCTGCTGCTGCACGACGCGGTATCCGGCATACAGGCGGCCAGCGCACAGGGCGTGCGGGTGATGCTGTTCAGCGGCGCGGCGGCGCTGCTGGCGGCGGTTCTGCTGTCGGTGCTGCTGTCCTACGTTTTCGCCCGTCCCCTTGGCCGCATGAAAGCCGCCGCCGACCGCTTGACCGATGGGGACTACACCGCTAAAACCGGCGTCACCCAGCGGGACGAAATCGGCAAACTGGCGCAGGCCATGGATGGGTTGAGCGTTCGTCTGCTGGAAGCGAAAAACCTGGCCGAACGGCAGGAGAAGCTTCGCAGGGATTTCTTGTCCAACGTATCCCACGAGCTTCGCACGCCCGTTACCGTGCTGCGCGGCTCGCTGGAGGCCCTGTGCGACGGCGTGGTGGCGGACCCCGCGCAGGTGGACGACTACCACCGCAAGATGCTTGGCGAAACCATGGGCCTGCAGCGGCTGGTGAACGATCTGATGGATCTGGCGCGCCTGCAGAATGTGGACTTTCCCATTGAGCACGCGCCCCTGAGCCTGAACGATGTGCTGGCCGACGCGCTGCACAGCGCGGGGCAGCTGGCGCGGGAAAAGCATATCCGCTTTGTGAAGCAGTTCCCGGAAGCGGCGGTAACGCTGACAGGCGATTACGGCAGGCTGCGGCAGATGTTCATGATCGTGCTGCACAACGCCGTCAAATTCTCCCCGGAAAACGGCGAGGTAACCGTAACCCTCGCACCCGGCAGCGTATCCGTGCGGGACGAGGGCGTGGGCATCGCCCCGGAGGACCTGCCGCTGATCTTCGATCGTTTCCACAAGGCCCGCACGGAGGAAAACCGGCAGGGCAGCGGGCTGGGCCTCGCTATTGCCAAGCAGATAGCCGAGCGGCACGGCATGCGCATCGAAGTGGAGAGCGAGCCTGGCCACGGCGCCACCTTCCGCTTCGTATGGTCGCCGGACGAACCGCCGGTGGCTTGACGCTTACACCGCGCTAAACCCGTAGGGCATGGCGAACGTCGTCCGCCATCCTTGCGGATGCTGAAAAGTTCTCCGACCCGGGTGGGCGTTTTCGCAGATATGCGAAACCAACCTGCCTTATACAGGCCGGTATTTATCGCCGGTATTGGAAAATAGCCTGTCGCTATGCAAGCCCACGCTGTCAACCGCCCACATGCAAACACGCACGCCCCGTTTGTTCAAAAGTATCCAGCTGCAAGAAGCCAAGCCGCATACGGGCAGGAGCGTACACGGACGTGCGTTACCGCCCGTTGTGCCACAGGCGACAATGCTGATGGGCTTTTTTTCTGCAAGCTGAGTTGGCAAACGCCGCCGACATCTCTGTCGGCGGCGTTTGCCTTCCCTATGGATTTCCCCGCAGCTAAATCCGCGGGCATTCGATTCTTATTTGGTATAGTAACATTTCACGACTTTGCCCAGAAAGAACGTGTGCATGTCGCGCGACGCGTAAAAGCGGTCCAGCACATCCTGCGGCAGGGTATCCGCCGATTGTGTCAGGGTGCCCATCGGTTCGCACTCGATGTGCAGCTCACACTCCGCCACAATGGGCACGTTCACGGCCTGCGCGGGTGCAGCGGTCATGCCATGGCCCGAGAACTTATCCATATCGCGTCCGCTCTTGCTGCCCGCCACGGCAAGCTGTTCTTTCATATCATGCAGCGGCACGCTTACGGTGAACGCCGCGTTCTTCTGCAGAATCCTGTAACTATAACGGCTTTTACGTACCGGTGCGATAAAACAGGGCTGGTTAAAGAACACGTTGGGCCCGCCCCAGCCAATGGTCATCACGTTGTTTACCGTGCCGTCGGAGGTGGTCAGGAAAACGCCTCCGTTGCGCATTTGTTTGATAACGATTCCGGCAATTTCCGTAAAGGATACCTCTTTCATTGAATATCGCTCCTTTCAGCGGTTGGTAGCATTACCCTGCCCTGTAAACCAGAAACATGGCGGTTTTCATTTTCCGCGCGGCGTGGGTACGCCTTTGATTGCTGAACGCTTCATGGTGGAGCCGGGCGCTTGCCCCTGCCGATTTTCATCAATCCCGCGATGACAATGTTCCCTGTTCACAAGGGTTTTTCATCCGTTGTTACTCTGTCAAACGCGGGGCTATCGCGTTCCGGTTGCAGGGCCCCGAGGTGGCGTCGGGTGGTTTCTCCCTACGTTTTCGCAATCCGTCTTGAATTTCCTGCGGAATAGTGTATGCTATTCTTACGGTTGATCAGCCGTAATTATCATAGCACATCGGTTGCTTTTTGTGGAGGCCTGGGTATGTATTATTTGGATTGGACGCTTGTTTTCCTGCTTCCCGGCCTGTTGTTGGGGATGTGGGCGCAATATAAAGTGAAGTCGGCTTATGCGAAGTACGGCAGAATCGGCACCCGCCGCGGCGTTACCGCAGACGAGGTTTCCCGCGATATTCTGGCGCGTGACGGCAGCAGCGTCGTTGCCATTGAGCCCATCGACGGCGAACTGACCGACAACTTCGACCCGAGAACGAACATCCTGCACCTGTCGCAGGGAGTATACGGCAAAAGCAGCATTGCGGCCATCGGCATCGCCGCGCACGAGTGCGGCCACGCCATGCAGAAACGGCATGAATATGGGCCGCTTAAACTACGCACCGCGTTCGTGCCGGTGGTGAACATCGGCAGCAATCTGTATTTCCCGCTCTTTATCCTGGGCATGATCTTTTCCTGGGACCCGTTGATCAACATCGGCATCGCCTGTTTCGCGGCGACGCTGGTGTTTTCGCTGATCACGCTGCCCGTAGAATTTAACGCCAGCCATCGCGCGCTGATAACGCTTGCCGAGGGCAACTACTTAACCGAAGACGAACTTCAGGGCGTGCGCTCCGTGCTGACCGCGGCGGCCATGACCTATGTGGCGGCCACCATCTCCAGCCTTTTGCAGCTTCTGCGTCTTGTGCTGATTTCCCGCAGCCGCAGGGATTAGCCCATGCCGGAGCAGAAGGAGACCCCGCCGTCTTTCCCAGCTTTCCGGGTATCCGTGCGCACTCTGGTTGCCTTCTCCTTTTTCCCGCCCGATATCACGCTCGGCGCGGGTTTGGCGGAAATGCAGGCGGGCACGCGCGCGCATCAGGCGCGGGAAACCGCGCAGGCGGAAGAATTTGAAATCGAGAAGCCGCTGCGCTGCGATGTGGAGCGCGGCGGTGAAACCATTACCCTTTTCGGCCGCATGGACGCCTATCGCGAGGGCAACCCGCCCTGCGTGGAGGAGATTAAGCTCTGCCACGAGCCGCCCGATGCGCCGCTGCCCGACCACCTTGCGCAGGCCAGGCTTTATGCCGCCATGCTGACGATTACGGATGAAGCCGAAACCGTGGATACGCGGGTTGTCTATGTAAACGAAGAAGGGCAGCCCCTGCGCATTTTTGCCGAGACGGCGGAGCGCGCCTTTTTGCAGCAAGCGCTGTACCAGTTGCTGGACCCGTGGCTTGCCTTCGCAATCACTGAGCGTGACCATAGGCAAAAACGGGACGAGAGCCTTCGCGCCATGGCCTTTCCCTTTCCCGCATATCGCGCGGGCCAGCGGGAGCTGGCCGTGCAGGTGTATACGGCGATCACGCGCCGGAAGCGTCTATTCGCGTCGCTGCCCACCGGCACCGGCAAGAGCGCCGCGGTGCTGTTTCCCGCCCTGAAAGCATTGGGCGAGGGTAAAACGCGCAAGCTTGTGTACTTAACGGCGCGCACCACGGCCCGGCAAAGCCCGCTGGCCGCGTTGGAAAGGATGCGCGCGCAGGGCATGAAGGCCCGCGTATGCACTCTGCTTGCCAAGGAGAAGCTTTGCCCTTCCCCCACCCGCTGCCATCCGGATGATTGCCCCCGCGCCAAAGGCCACTACCTGCGGCAGCCGGACGCCATACAGAAGCTGCTTGCGACCGACGCGATCTGGTCGGAGGAGATCGTCACCGCCGTTGCGGACGAATACCGCCTCTGCCCCTTCGAGCTGGCGCTGGCGCTGACCGAGCTGGCCGACGTGGTGCTGATGGACGTAAACTACGCTTTCGACCCGTTTGTGCAGATTGTGCGCCTTTTTCAGCAGCACCGGGATTTTACCCTGCTGATCGACGAAGCGCATCATCTGCTGCCGCGTGTGCAGGAAAGCCTTTCCGGCGCGCTGGACAGCCGGGAGCTGCGCGCATACCGCACGGTTTTCGGCAAGGCGCTTGGGCGGAAGCATCCGTTTTATAAATCGTTTTCCACGTTGCTCACCGCGCTCAGGGCAAGCGGCGGCAATCCGGAAACGGATGGCACGCCGGAAGCCTCCATCCCCGGCGATGAAACCACCGACAGTCCCGCGCAAACGGCCCCAAGCCCGGCACGGGCAGCCGGTTATGAGGCCATCCGCCTTCCCGTTCCGCCGCCGGAGGTAACGGAGGCCGTGCAGGCGCTTATCGTCGCCACGATGAACCTGCTCGGCGAACGCCTGCCCTCCGCGGAATGCAGGCAGAGCGCGGGGAAGCTGCTTCGCACGCTGTGCGCCTTCGGCTATGCCGCGGAACATTTTGACAATCGGTACGCCGCCCTGCTGACGCCGCATGGCAAGGAGCAGGAGCTGGAACTTTTTTGCCTTTCCCCTGCCGAAGTCATCGCCGCGACGACTAAAAACCTTCGCGGCAGCGTGTTCTTCTCGGCCACGCTCGCGCCGCTGCCCGATATGCGGGTTTTGCTGGGGGGCACGGAGGAGGACGCGTGCTTTTCGCTTCCATCACCTTTCCCACCGGAACGCCTGCAGGTGGTGCGGCGGCGCGTGCAAACCCGCTATGCCTTCCGGGAGGCGAGCGCCGAACACGTGGCGCAGAGCATTGCCGAGGCGGTAAGCTCGCGCAGCGGCAACTACATCGTCTATTTCCCCAGCTATGCCTACCTCCGGCTGGTACTGGAACCGCTGATGCAATTGCCGGTCCCGCCGCTGCTGGTACAGGAAAACGACATGTCCGAGGAAGCTCGCAGCCGCTTTCTTGCCGCGTTCACCGCGGAGGTCGGGCCGAAGCTAGGCCTGTGCGTATTAGGCGGCGTTTTCTCCGAAGGGGTGGATTTGCCGGGCGAGCAGCTTATCGGCGCGCTGATCGTGGGCATGGGCCTGCCGACGCCTACGCCCCGGCTTCGGGCCCAGCAGGCGTATTACGAGGAACGTTTCGGCGACGGCTTCCTGTACGCGTGGATGATTCCCGCCATGCAGAAAGTTTCACAGGCGGCGGGCCGCGTCATCCGCACTGAAAATGACCGGGGGCTGGTGGTTCTTCTGGACGACCGGTATTACGATACGCGCTATCTGCGCCTTCTGCCGCCGGAATGGCGGATTATCAACGAGGATATTGCCGGGGCGGCCTGTTCGCTCAACCGGCTTGCAAATGAAAGCGAGGCGCCATGAGAAAGCAAAAATGGCTCTGGCTCGCAGCCGCGGTCGCAACGCTTGCAGTGGGCCTGTTGGGTTGGG
This sequence comes from Eubacteriales bacterium, assembly GCA_028692205.1. Next base: position 1,912 of record JAQUXV010000102.1, on the reverse strand, counting down.
CGTTCACCCACCCGGCCGAAGGGAGCAAAGGCATTTTGTATCATGTTTCCGGAGGGCAGGGCGATATGTACCTGCTGGGTTCCATCCACGTGGGCGAGAAGGCCATGTATCCCTTCGGCACGGAAATCCGACAGGCCATGGCGCAGGCGGATACCTTTGTGTATGAATGCGATACCGCTTCCGATGAAGTGGTGTCGCAAATTCAAAGCCGCATGGCGCTGCCCGAAGGCGAAACCCTGCAAGCCCTGATCGGGGACGAGCTGTACACCGAGCTTAAACAGGTTTGCGATCAGCTCAGCATCCCTATCCGGCAACTGGACGGGTTAAAGCCCTGGGGCGTCATCAACACGCTGGCGGTGTATTCCACCGCCGCCGAGCTGGGCGCGGCCAACGTATCGCAAGCACTGTCGCTGGGCGTGGAAAAGCAGGTGCAGGCCTACGCCGCAAGCAACGGCAAGCAAACCGCTTATCTGGAAACAGCCGCCGAGCAGACCGATGTGCTGGAAGGGTTCAGCGATTCACTCAAACGTTATCTGCTGAGAACCGAGTGCGATACCATCCTCAATCCGCAAAGCGCCACCGGCATGGACGCCACCATTGCCAGCTGGCCCGAGTGGTGGCGTGCAGGGAACGCGCAGGCTTTTTCCGAACAATATATCAGCAGTTACCTCGCCCCCGGTTACGAAGCCGAATGCACGGAGTACCACACGAAGCTGGTGACCGAGCGCAACGTGCGCATGGCCGAGCGGCTCGCGGCGATGCTGGAGAGCGGCGGATCGTACTTTGTTACGGTTGGGCTGCTGCATCTGGTTTTGCCGGAGGGCAGCATCGTCACGCTTCTGCGGCAAAAGGGGTATACGGTGACGCTTGCGAGCGAAAGCGGCGCAACCCCCTAAGCAGGTTCCGAATTCCAGTCTCTTGCACCTGACACAGCACCCTAAACGCGGCATTGTCGGCTTTGCCCCGATCCGTCCGCGCCACAAACATAGATCAATCAGTAAAGGGATGGTATCGACATGAAGGATCAGCACATCAACGGTTACACCCTCAGCCGCAAACGCTGGAAATTCAAGCTGGCGGAAGTCGCCGCATTGCTGAAGCACACCTACTGGGCCAAAAACCGGGACGCGAAGACGCTCCGGCTTTCCATGCGCCATGCCTATCCCTACGGGGTATTCAGCCCCGACGGCAAGCTGGTCGGATTTCTTCGGGTCACCTCCGACCTTTCCACCAACTACTATATCGCGGATGTGATTGTGGCCCCGGAAGAACGCGGCAAAGGGCTGGGCCTCGCGCTGGTTCGTTACGCGGTTTCCGATGCGAAGGTGTGCCGCGGCAAGGGCCTTCTGCTCACCAGCACGGCCGCCGGGCTGTACGCCAAAGTCGGCTTCTATACTGAAAGCAACCGAATGATGATCCGCGATCCCGTAAAGCCTGAAACGGCTGCCAGAAAGTAATTTGCCGGCTGCCTACCGGACATGTACAAGCGCTTCTGCCACCGATGGGCAGAAGCGTTTGTATTTTATAAACCGATAACCCGTTCCCCCTGAAGGCGGTAAGTCCGATGACGCGCCCATGATCCGGGAGGGCTTGGAACAAGCGGCTTAAAGGCAGATTTTTTAATCCGGATGCGCTATTCGTATTCAAAACATGAACACAGCGGAACCCGAAATGCCTGATCGGTTTGGCGCTGAGCGTTATCGAATACGCAGCTACGGCAGTGTTATACACCGGCAGCGGTTGCCGCCAACCGTACAAGCGCCTTCCAAATGACATCCTCAACCGCATTCCGCGGTGGGCTGCGCCTAAGCCGTTGCATCGAGCTTTAACTCTGCTTACTTAAACACCTGATAAATCCCGCATTTCAGGTATTGCGTTTCCGGAGACGCCGTCAGAATGGGATGGTCGCGCC
>JAQUXV010000101.1 GCA_028692205.1 Eubacteriales bacterium | reverse complement strand
ACCCCCACGGCCGTTACACTGTTGCGGTTGGCAATGTTTCTGCGCAAGAACACGGTTTTCGCCCTGCGGCTGTAATAATTCCCATAAATCAACGCGCGCAAGAAACCGGCCTGCTGCACCTGCACATTCTCCAAACCGCTTTCATCCAGCAATTTGCGGGCCGCTTCGATACCCGTAAGCCCGGATTGAACCGGCTTGCGGTTGTACCGCCAGTATTTTATGCCCAGCGCCAGTGTTATAATGCCCGCAATCACGGATGCCACTACCAGAAGGCCCAACAGAATCATTGTCACAATCAGCAACGGATCGCTGAGGGTGGCGGCGGGGTTGCCAACGTCAACCAAATCGTACACTCTTGCTTCCTCCTACGGTTTTCTAGAAATTTTAACACCACACGGGATCAGTGTAGCAGTTTTGCGCGTTTCCAGTAGTATATGCATACCAGAGCCGCGAGCAGCGCGTTGACAACCAGCAGCGTCAGGTTATTGGAAGTCGTGTCATGCACCACGTTTACCGCAGAGCCGATAACGTCCATCACATATCCGAGAATCAGCAGCGTTACGCCCAGCACGCGGCGGGCCGCCAGCAGTATCTCCGCAACCAGCGCGAAGAGAAACGCCAGCCCCAGCAGGATCACCAACGCCAGCAGCAGTTCTTCTCCCTGAAGGTACGTCAGGCCGGCCTGCCTGAGCGTGTCGGACGGAAGCATATCGACATTCAGATACAGGATCAGCGACAGCGCCGTAAGAAGCCCGAGGAAGAGAATTTTCAGCGGGTTCAGAAAATACACGTATAGGTGATGGAACTTCATTGGCACCCGTTCGTTGGCCTCGTATTGTTTCATAAGTGGATACCGCCTTTCCGTACAGATCAAATCGTGAAGTGCCGATTTTGCTCGCCGGTTATGGAATTGTGTCGGACAACGATATCATCAAGAGCGCATAATGCGGTTTCCGATCCCAAACGCGTTGGCCGTTACACCAGATTCGTTCGCGGCGGAAGTTTTCGTAACCATTCGATTCTACGTCTTCCGCTCTTCCCGCGCATATGGAAACGAGAAGCCCCATCAGAACTCGAAATTTACATTGTCACAGGAAAGGTACGTCCGTCTTGATTCGAGTTACATTATAGCATACGCATCGCGGCATTTACAATCCAAAAAATTCAAAAGCCGCCCCGTTTCCACATGGAAGCGGGGCGGCTTTTGAGCGTTTGTGATTATTCGTACAGTTTCAGCCAGCCGTCGCTGACGGTTTCCCACGAATACTTCTGCTTGAGCATGGCGCGGTTCTGTTTCTCCTCGGGCGTCAGCGAACGCGTAAGCGCCTCCGTCAGCAGCGCAGGCACCTGCGAAAGTTCCGAAAACGCAGTGGTTTCAATGCTTAGCTCGTCCAACTGCGGATACCGCAGCCAGCTTGCCCGAAGCACCTGCGCCCCCGCGTACAGGTATTCCTGCAGGCTGGCGGAAAACGCGTCGGTCGGAATCGCCAGCACAAAAGCGTCGGCAGCCAGGCGCAGGGTAGCGCTCTCAGTGCCGTCCATAAACTCGGTCAAAATCAGCGTGTGGCAGGGCATGGCATCGGCAGCCTGCCGCACCGTGGCGAAATAGCTGTCGTCAAAGCTGCCGTACGTCATCTGCAGCACCAGCGTCCAGCCGCGCAGTGTCTCGTCCGGCAGGGTTTGCAGGCCCTTCAATAGTTGCAGATGCCGGTGCGTCGGCGACGCGTTGTACCCCAGACAGATCACCGGCTTGTCCGTCGGCAGGCCGAAGTGCGCCTTGCAGGCGGCCTTGTCCATCGTGGCGCGCACACGGTCGATATCCGCGAAAATCGTTTGTCCGAAATACACCAGCGATGTTTTTTGTGCCTCCGCCTCGCCGAAAACCTCCCGTACGCGCCGCACGTGCAAGGAGGAATGCACCGTGATGTGGTCGCACGCTGCCAGATACCGGCGCATGCGCCGAAGCTCCAGCCCTGTGGAACGCAACAGGTCGCTGCCCCAGAAGCTGCACACCCAGTGCGCTTTGGGATACGCACGCCGCAACGCCCCGCCCAGCGCCAGATCGCGCTGGGATAGATAATGGTTGTGAATCACATCAAAGGGACCGTACCTGCGCAGGCTTCGCGCGTTGGCCGAGATGCGCGCCCACATCCGCAGACGCGGAATATGGCGGATCACCGGCAGGGTGTGGCGGTCGCGATATACCGTTACGCCATGCTCCCGGTAATACTCGTCAAACGGGCCGGTCTGATCCCAGATCGGGAACAGCACAATGTCCCATCCGTTGGGCAAAAGCAGGTTTTCGATGTATCGCTTCGTCCAGAAGCTGCCCACGTCCGCGATCATCAGTATCTTTTTACTCATGTACGATCTCCTTTATCATCAGCTTGGGCCGCTCTCCGGCGCAGCGCGCACGTGCCTTCGCGCCCGATCTGCCGGGCCGTATTCCACAGCGTCTTGATTTCCCCGCGGAACAGGTACAGCGCAATACCATACACCGCCAGCAGGGAAACGTATTTCCAAAGCGCCGCATCCCGCAGGAAGTAGTTGCAAAGCGACGCCGCAAGCATCAGCCCGACGGTATAAGCCACATAGCGATAGTCGGCAATCGCCTTGTAATACCGCTCCCCTACCGCCGTACGAATCACCAGCGCGGCAATCGCGGCGGCAGCGGCGGCCATAGCCGCGCCTGTCGCCTGGAAGAACGGGATCAGCACAAAACAGAAACCAAGGTTCACCAGCGCGGAAAGCAGAAACACGATGGTGTTCCAATAGCTCTTCTTGGCGATGCCGATACCCATGCCGGTCGTCTCGCTGAGGCAATAGCAGATGGGCGTCAGGAAGAGGAACGGGAAATACACCACCGACCCGCGAAACGCCGCGCCCAGCAGCAGGTAAACGGGCGCCTGCAAAAGCGTGATCGTAAGACCGAAGCCTGTAAGCAGGCAGGCCATCAGGCGGTGTACGGTGTAGAAGCGGCTTTTATCGTCGTTCTGGTAATGCTCGTACACATAGGGCGCCCAATAGGTATTGAAGCCTGACTGGATCACGTTGACGGCGGACGAAATCATCAGCGCCGAGGTATAAATACCCACGGCGGAGATATCCATCAGGTTGCGCAGCACCACCAGCGAGATGGACGAATTCAACCACGACATCATCGCCAGCGGAATCAGCGGCGCGGCGTACAGCGCCATATCCCGCACGAAAGGGCGATCCAGCTTCTTCAGGAATCCGGCGTCAAACCTGCGGCGCTGAATCCACGTGAAAATCAGCGTAAATGCGCCCATTAGCACGGTCAGCAGCAAGATCGCGGGCTTCGCCTCGGCGCTTCGGAAGGCGACGGCAAGGTAAACCAGCTTGGTCAGAATTACCTGTATCACGCCCTGTATGGTGTACAGGCGCGCGTTCTGCTCCATACGGTAGCTGAGCGAAAGATAACGGAACTGCACCAGGCAGAACCCGTAGATCGCCAAGCAGAGGTATACGCCGAAATCCGGCTGCAGAACCACCTGCTCGCTGATACCCCGCCACCCGACCAGTAGAATCAGCGCTACCAGAACCGCAAACCCCAGCGACGTCGCGGCGCAGAAGGTGAACATTCCGGCGGGCGTGCTTTTTTTGCCCGGCGGCTCCCGGAAAAAACGCACATACGCCTGATCCAACCCTAGGTAGCAGGTGGCGGCAAACAGGGTCGCGTAGACGCTGAACATGTTCAGCTTGCCCATTTCGGCGGTGGAAAACAACCGCGTTACAACAGGCGACGCTAAAAGCCCGATCGCAAAGGAAATCCAGGTGGTCAGGGAAAAGCCCACGACGTTTTTCAGGAATTTCTTCTTGGTTTGCTCCATTCGGCGTTGTTGCCTTTCCTTTATTCAAACATACTCAGCTGTTTTTGGGCACCGTAAAGCAAAAAAACGTTTCCCCCTCGCCGCTTTCGCAGGCGATTTCGCCGCCGTAACCGGCCAGCGTTTGCCGCACGATGGACAGGCCCATACCGCGTCCCTCGCCCTTTGTGCTCACCCCAGCGGTAAAAATGCTCTCCCGCAGTTCCTTCGGTATCGGATCGCCGTTGTTGGCAACGGTAAAGGTGAATGCGCGAAGATTCTCAGCAATGGTCAGGCATATATGCGGGTTTCGCACGGTTTTCAGCGCGTCCATCGCGTTGTCGATCAGGTTGGCCAGCACCCGGCAAAGTTCCCACGACGGCATCGTAAGCCCGTCCAGCGAACTTTTAATATCCAGCTGCATCTCAATGCCGCGTTCGGCGCACGCGCCCGCCTTCACCTTCAGCAGCGCGTTCACAGCGGTGGACTTGGTGCGCAGGAAGCTCGACACGGAACGGATTTCCCCGTACACCTTCTCGATATAATCGGTCGCTTCGCCGTACTCGCTCATTTCCATCAGGCTGTAAACCACCTGCAAATGGTTGAGAAAGTCATGCCGCTGCGCGCGCAGTGTGTGGTTTAAGGTATCCATTTCCGTATTGGTCTGCTCCAGCGCCTCAATCACCCGCAGGCGTTTGCGCGTTTGCAGTGCCTCGCGGATATCCAGAAACGCGCCCCAGCTTGCCATCAGCCCGCCAATGATCGCTATGGCCTGAACAAAGCGCTGGTTTTCCACCGTTACGTTCGATAATGTTACATACAGCACAAAGCCCAGCAGCACGGCAATTTCCGTTACGTTTACGATCACCGCGTACAGGGACGCTTTTCCGACGTTAATCTCGCGGCTCGGTTTTCGGCTCACGTTCTATCGTTCCTCCAAACCTGCGCTCCATACGCGCTCTGATCTTTTGCTCGCCGCCCAGCTCGCCCGGGCGGTAATAAACGCGATCCTCATATCCTTCGGGCAGGTAGGTCTGCTTAACATAGTGCTCGGGATAGTCGTGGGGATATTTGTACTGCGGCGTATTCTTATGCGGGGTTGCGTAGCTCTGGTCGCGCAGGTATTCCGGCACGGCGGAAAAACCGCCCTTCTCCGCATCCGCCATGGCGGCATCCAGCGCGTTTACCACGCTGTTGCTCTTTTCCGCGGTGCAGATGGCGATAATCGCCTGCGCAATGGGAATTCTCGCCTCGGGCATTCCCACCACCTCCAGCGCCTTGGCGGCGGCGTGCGCCTGCAGCATCGCGGCAGGGTCGGCCAGCCCCACGTCCTCACTGGCGTGCACGATGATGCGCCGGACGATCAGCTTCGGGTCCACGCCCGCATACAGGAGCCGCGCAAACCACAAAAGCGCCGCATTCGCGTCGCTGCCCCGCATGCTTTTAATAAACGCCGAAAGCATGTCGTAATACAAGTCTTCATCCAGTTTCAGCACAGGCTTCTGCACGCTTTCCTGCGCGGCCGCGAGGCTGATGAAGCGGTAGGGTTCCGGATGATTTTCGTCGGTCGTTTCCGGTGTGGTTAAAAAAGCAAGCTCCAGCGCGGAAAGCGCCACCCGCACATCGCCGTCGGCAACGCGGGCGATATAGCGCAGCGCGCCATCCTCACACACGACGGTATAACGGCCATAGCCGCGTTCCCGGTCGGTCAGCGCGTGTTCCAGCGCCGTTTCCACCTCCGCAACCGTCAGCGATTCAAACGCGAACAGGCGGCACCGGCTAACGATAGCGGGCGTCATGCTGGCCATGGGGTTTTCGGTGGTGGAACCGATAAAGCGGATCAGCCCGCTCTCAATCGCGGGTAAAATGCTGTCGCTTTGCGCCTTGGACCAACGATGGCACTCGTCCAGCAGCAAATAGGTCGCCTTGCCGTAACGCACGCGGCGTTCCTCGGCCTCCTTAAGCACCTTGCGAACATCCGCAACGCCGCTGGTAACCGCGTTGAGCTTTTCAAACGCGCTGCCCGTCATGTTGGCCACAATGCCCGCCAGCGTGGTTTTCCCGCAGCCGGGCGGGCCCCAGAAGATGCTGCTTTGCAGGCGATCCGCCATAATGGCGCGCCGAAGCAGCCGGCCCTCCCCCACCAGCTTCTGCTGGCCGATAAACTCGTCCAGCGTTCGCGGACGCATCCGGTCGGCCAGCGGAGCCTGCGTGGGGTGCCCGTCCATCGCGCTCCAAAGCGTTTGTTGGTCAAACCCGCTCATAACAGCTCAATCGTCGCGGTTTGCCCGTTGTCGCTCAGCGTAAAAGCCGCGGGAGTGCTGCCAAGCGCCAGCAGCGCGTGGCACATGGCGATGCCAAGGTCCAGCCGCTGCATCGGCATGCCGACGGATACGGTAATCGCATGATCGTTTACACGGTTCACGCGCCATGGCTGCAGGTTCATGCCGCTGGGCGCAATCTGCACATAGCGCGCAATTTCCTTGAAGGCGGAATTCAGCTCATCCAGATCGGGGCAGCTCGCTTTCAATTCCTTGCGTTTGCGCTTCAAAGGCGGCACAGGCTGCGCCTTGGGCCTTCCCAGCGCAATCAGCGCGGCGATTTTCTCCTCGCCCTTCGTTTGGATGCCTACCTGGCCCCGCTTATACGTGCCGGATACCCAGCAGGCGCCAAGGCCAAGTTCCACCGCGCGCAGCAAAAACATTTCGCCGCTCACGCCCGCGTTGACTTCGCTTCTGGGCTGCGGATCCGTTACGATTACAGCGGCAAAGCGCTGCACATTTTCGAACTTCACAAACAGGGAGCCGAGAACCGGCTGGAACAGGGAATTATCGCAAATGCCCAGCGCAATACGCACACCGGGCATCGCGAACGTATCCGCCGCGGAGAGCAGCGCGTTCCATTGCTCCACCGTCGGGGCGGCGGTAAAGGAGCGGCAGCTTTCCCGCCGCTGCGCAGACTCAAAAAGCCCCGTCAGCTTTGTGCTGTCGTAAAATCCATTTAATCTCCAGTTGCTGGCCATCCGAAGGGCCTCCTTATCGAAAAGCGGCGTGTAGGAAGAGATTCTTAGCTTTCCTACTATACTCTTTTTATCACTAATTGGCAAGGCGGGCCGCCCCGTAACGGTGTGCGTGCCAATGCGCACAGCCGCCGGCTTTGTGTGCTTTCACAGGCCGCTGCTGCCACGGTTCCCGCCTAAACGGGAAAGGGGCCGCCGCAGTCGGTTAAACTACGGCAGCCCCGGTAATCACAGTCCGTTTTCACGCCGATGGCCTAAGCCAATCGGCATTTTCGGATCGCTTGCTCAGCCCAGTTCCGCGAAGTACTTGATGGTACGAACCATCTGGCTGGTGTAGCTGTTTTCGTTGTCGTACCAGCTGACCACCTGCACCTGATAGGTGTCGTCGTCCACTTTGCTGACCATGGTCTGCGTAGCATCGAACAGGGAGCCATACCGCATGCCGATCACGTCGGAGGAAACGATCTCATCGGTGTTGTAGCCGAAGCTCTCGTCGGCGGCGGCCTTCATGGCGGCGTTGATGCCGTCAACCGTAACATCCTTGCCCTTCACAACCGCGAACAGCAGCGTGGTGGAGCCGGTGGGCACCGCAACGCGCTGGGCGGAGCCGATCAGCTTGCCGTTCAGCTCGGGGATGACCAGGCCGATGGCCTTGGCGGCGCCGGTGGAGTTCGGCACGGTGTTGGCGGCGCCAGCACGGGCACGACGCAGGTCGCCCTTGCGGTGCGGGCCGTCCAGAATCATCTGGTCGCCGGTGTAGGCGTGAACCGTGCACATGATGCCGCTCACGATCGGGTAAAGATCGTTGAGGGTCTTGGCCATGGGGGCCAGGCAGTTGGTGGTGCAGGAAGCGGTGGAGATGATCTTGTCTTCCTTGGTGAGGATATCTTCGTTCACGGAGAACACGATAGTTTTAAGGTCGTTGCCGGCAGGCGCGGAAATAACAACCTTCTTGGCGCCGGCGTCGATGTGCGCCTGGCTCTTATCCTTGCTGGTGTAGAAGCCGGTGCACTCCAGCACAACATCCACGTCCAGTTTGCCCCAGGGCGCGTTCTTCGCGTCCTTCTCGGCGTAGATTTTGATTTCGTTGCCGTCCACGATGATGGAATCTTCGGTGGCTTCCACGGTGTGCTTATTCTCGCCGATCTTGCCGCAGAACGGACCCTGCGCGGTGTCGTATTTCAGCAAATGCGCAAGCATCTTGGGGCTGGTAAGATCGTTGATGGCGACGACCTCGTAACCCGGGGCGTCGAACATCTGGCGGAATGCAAGACGGCCGATGCGGCCGAAACCGTTAATCGCAACTCTGACCATACTGGTATCTCCTCCTGACAAATCATGTCTTGTATTATTGAACCTTTCCTATTGTACCCAAAACACGTCCGCATTGCAAGCGTTCGCAGGAGTTTTTCGTTCTCTGCGTTAAATTTTTATCAAAA
>JAQUXV010000100.1 GCA_028692205.1 Eubacteriales bacterium | reverse complement strand
GTTCGTTTACCCAGCACCTGAACCGGCAACCCGACGAGGTTGCGCTGTGACCGCTTAAACACGGCGCAGACGGAAGGGAGGCCGACGGTATGCCGCACGGCTTGATGGTCGTCAACGCTTTTCTGCACACGACAAAATTCAACGAACTCTATTATCTTTTGCTTCATTCCGCACAAGCCTGTGGAATGGAGCTTTCTGTTCATACCAACGCGGAGCTTTGCGCGGTGGTGGATACGCCAGAATTTCGGCTCGAAACGTACGACTTCGTGCTTTTCTGGGATAAGGACGTGGCGCTGGCCGCCCAGTTGGAACAGCGCGGAATGCGCGTTTACAACAGCTCCGAGAGTATCCGGAAATGTGACGATAAGGCGCTTACCTACCTGATGCTGAAGCGGGCGGGGTTGCCGATGCCGCGCACCGTTCTGGCGCCTAAAACCTTTCCCGCTATAGGCTACACCGATACCGCTTTTGTGGATGAGGTTGCAAAACAGCTCGGCTTCCCGCTGGTGTTGAAGGAATGCTTCGGCTCCTTTGGCCAGCAGGTGTACCTGATTCAGGATCTGGAACAGCTACGGGAGAAGGTGCTCTCGCTGGCGGGCACGCCGATGCTGTTTCAGAAGCTGATCCAGGAAAGCTACGGCAGGGACATTCGGATAAACGTTGTGGGGGAGCGCGTAGTGGCGAGCATCCTGCGGAAAAGCACGACCGAGGACTTTCGAAGCAACCTCACTCTTGGGGGCAGTATGGAAAACTATCAGCCCACCGCGGAGGAGGCCGAACTGGCGCTTCATGCCGTGCGGGAACTGGGGCTGACCTTCGCGGGCGTGGATATTCTGTTCGGCAAAAACGGCCCCCTGCTTTGCGAAGTCAACAGTAACGCACATTTCAAAACGACTTTGAGCTGTACCGGCGTCAACATGGCGGACGAACTGTTTTTGGAGATTGCCAAACGTTTGGAGGCGTAAAAAGTGAAAACCGGCTGGCTTGTTTATGACGAAGGCGATTTGAAACAGAATCAGGCTTTTGCCGACCACATGACCCGCGAGGGGCTGAAGCGCGAGTTGGAACTGCAAACCGTACGCACCACCCAACTGAAGCTGGGCGTGAAGGCGGGCGGCGCGCTGATGCTGACCCGGGACGGGCGTGAGACGCTTCCGGACTTTGTGATTTCCCGCCAGCGGGACAGCCTGCTGAGCGCGCAGTTCGAGCGGCTGGGCGTGCCGGTATTCAACGGTTCCAAAGTATGCGACCTCTGCAACGACAAGCGAAAAACGCACCAGTTTCTGGCAGGGCTGCCGATGCTCGCGACCCGGTTTGTGAGCCACCGTTACGCCGTCGCGCCCCCGGAGGGGGAATACCCGCTGGTGGTTAAACCCGCGCAGAGCCACGGGGGCGACCGCGTACAGCGGGTAGCCAACGAATATGAGTGGCGGGAAGCGGTGGACGAGATACTGCCGATGGATATTATCGAGCAGCAGCTGGCGGATGGCGCGGGACGGGATTTGCGTGTTTACGTGCTGTTCGGGCAAATTGTAGCGGCGGTTCTTCGCACGGCGAAAGAAGGCATTATCAGCAATTTCAAACGCGGCGGGGCGGTGGAACCGCATAGCCTGACCCCGGCGGAAAAAGCGCTTGCCGAAAGCGTGATCGCGCGTTTTGAAAACGCGGGCGCTCCGCTTTGCATGGCGGGGGTGGACCTGTTGTACCATCAGGGCGCGCCTGTGGTGAGCGAAGTGGAAGACGTGGTGGGCAGCCGTATGCTGTACCGCACCAGCGACATGGATATTGCTGGCATGTATCTGGACGGGATTGCAAAACGCGTTTAGCGGTATCCCGCCCCGTTTGCTATGACAAACGCGCGCCGGTATGGTATACTGGTTCAGTAAAACGCGGGTATCCCGCGGTGTGGAAACGGAGCGTACGACATGATACCTTTCAATATTCCTCCGTATTACGGCAAAGAAGACGAATATGTACTTGAGGCGATCCATAACCATAAAATCTGCGGCGACGGCGCGTTTACAAAGCGCTGCCATACCGAACTGGAAACCATGACGGGCACAGCCAAGGCGCTGCTGACCACGTCCGGCACCGGCGCGCTGGAACTGGCTGCGCTGCTCAGCAATGTTGGCCCGGGCGACGAGGTGATTTTACCATCGTTTACTTTTTCCAGTACGGCCAACGCCTTTGCTATCCGCGGTGCGACCCTTGTGTTTGTGGATGTGGAACCGGAAACCATGAACATTGACCCGGCCTGCATACAAGCGGCGATAAACGAACACACGAAGGTGATTGTGCCGGTGCATTACGCGGGTGTATGCTGCGATATGGACCGGATCAACGCGATGGCGAAGGAACGCGGCATTCTCGTTGTGGAGGACGCGGCGCAAGCGGTGGACGCCACGCTGAATGGCAAAGCCGCGGGCGCGATTGGCGATATCGGCTGCTACAGCTTTCACGAAACGAAAAATTTTAGCATGGGCGAGGGCGGCGCAACGCTGCTGAACGACCCGCGGTTTGTGGAACGCGCGGAGATTATCCGCGAAAAGGGTACCGACCGCAGCCGGTTCTTCCGCGGTCAGGTGGATAAATACACGTGGGTGGATGTAGGCTCGTCCCTGTTGCCGAGCGAATTGAACGCGGCCTACCTGCTGGCCCAGCTGGAGAACCGCGCAAATATCACCGGCTGGCGCATGGCGCGCTGGAACCAGTACAACCGGGGAATGCAGGATCTGAAAACCGCCGGCAAACTGGAACTGCCCGTGATTCCCGAAGGGCGCAAGCATAACGCGCATATGTACTATATTAAATGCAGGGATATTAGCGAGCGCACGGCGCTTACGGCTTTCCTGAAAGAACGCGGCATTGTGGCCGTATTCCACTACATTCCGCTGCATTCGGCTGCGGCGGGCCTGAAGTTCGGCCGCTTTGAAGGCGAAGACCGTTATACGACCCGTGAAAGCGAACGACTGCTGCGCCTGCCGATGTATTACGGCCTCAGTGAGGAGGAGTGTGCCGCCGTGATCGACGCGGTGCATGAGTTCTATCAATAAAAAGGAACAGTTGCACCCAAACAAGCGGAACCGACCCCGGCAAACGCTGTGCGAACTGTGCGCGCGACGGTGACAAACCTTTCGTTAAACGAGCTTGCCGTTGTTCCTGTAACAGCGGCGCAGTTCCCGCGAATTGGGAAATTCGGCGGGAATGGGGTACGCCCGAGCAAACCATCTCGTCTGCGCTTGCCAAAGCAAGAAAGGAAGGCCAAAAATGCGCAAGGAAATCTTCGGCTGGAAATTTACCGGTTGGACGGGTATTGCTTTCTACGCGGTTTGCGGACTATTGCTGCTGCTGTGGCCGAATCTGGCTCTGACGATTGCCAACTACGCTCTTGCCGCGGTGCTCTGCGTGATGGGCATTGTGCTGGTGATCGAGTATCTTCGCGCGGAGAAAATGGAGCGCGCGCAGGGCCTTGGCCTTACCAAAGGGTTAATCCTGCTGCTGGTTGGGCTGGTGCTGCTGGTGAAGAGCCAATTGCTGATTACGGTGCTGCCCTTCCTGTGGGGCGTTGCCATGGTAATCGGCGGCTTTGCGAAGGTACAGATGGCTTTCGACCTGCGCGGCTTTGACCGCAAGCAATGGTGGCTGATGCTGCTCGGTGCGCTGCTGTCTTTTGTTCTCGGCATTTTTGCCGTTACCCAACCGGTGTTCCTCGCAAACGTCATTACGCAGTTTATGGGAATCTCGCTGCTGGTGGAGGCGGTGCTGGATGCCGTTGCGCTGTTTGTATTCCACAAGGAATTTAAGAACATGAAGGCATAACGCCGGAAAACCGGTAAAATGTCTTATACGTCGCTGCGCTGCCGTCCCGGTTTGCATGTCCACGCGCCGGCCACGCCGTGGCGATGCCTTGTCACAAGCAGATCAATCCGGTCGGCGTTTAATATCGTCCGCGCTAATCGCACGGCTGCATCCTGCCGGGAAGAACCTGTGCAAACCGCAGGTTCTTTCGGCATGTATCAGGGGGAATGGGAATGAACATCGCGGTGATAACGGGAACGCCGCTTCAGGGAGTTACTTACCATATGAAGGAGATGCTGCTGGACCGCCTGAGGGATGGCAGCACGATTACCGAATTTACGCCGAAGGATATTCCGCCCTTCTGTGTCGGCTGTAAAAATTGCTTTCTGAAAGGCGAGCAGCTTTGCCCCCACGCGGAGAAAACAGCCCCGATCTGGGAGGCGATGCTTGCGGCGGACCTGATTGTGTTTGCATACCCGGTTTACGCGCTGCGCGCGCCCGCGTCGATCAAATCGCTGCTAGATCATCTGTGCGTACACTGGCTGGTCCACCGGCCGGAGGAACGCATGTTTTCCAAAACGGCAGTCATCCTTACCAACAGCGTTGGCGCGCCCAATGGGTCCGCGCAGCGGGATGTGAAAACATCGCTTGCATGGATGGGCGTTTCGGCGGTATACACCTGCGGCGCCGGGATGATGGGCGACATTCTGTGGGATAAAATTTCACAGAAGCATGTGCGGATGCTGGAAAAAAAGATCGACCGGCTGTGCCGGCACATCGGAGACCCCATGCAGAAACGCCGGATGAACCTGAAGGAACGGGCGATGTTCGGCCTTTGCCGGTTTCAGCATCGGTCGATTCTGAAAGGCGAGAAAACACCAAGCCTGGATAACCGGCACTATCTGGAACGTGGTTGGATAAAGGCTCAGTAAAATCGTTTACAGCAAGCGGCGACCGGCTCCCCTTCATGGGGAGCCGGTCGCCGCCGTTTTAGGGACAACAATGCGCAAATCGCAGAATAAACGCTCCGTTGCTTTTACCGGAGGGACGAATCGCCCTGCCGAAGTGCCATCGGCTGCACTTCAGCGCTGTTTTACTTCCGGGCGCAAATAACGAACCAGTCCGTTTTGAATCGGTTTGGGAACCTTTATCACGGAGGGCGGCGCAAGAAGCCGAAGCAGCGAGCCGTCGTCCGGGCGGTTTTCCGGATCCCTGCTGAGGCACTTTCGCACTAACCAGTGACAGGAGGTTGGCAGATTACGGGAAATTCGGATCGGCGCGCCTTTCAGAACAGCCTCGTATAAGTAGGTGGAATTTTCCCCAACAGGCAGCTCGCCTGTCCATAATTTGTGGACAATGGCTCCGAACGCGAAAGTATCCGCCTTTCGGGATATTGTCACAGGTTCGCCGCTGACGCACAGGAACGTTTCCGGGGCCATGTAGGCCGGATCGCATTCGATTTCCGCAGCTTCGCGCGGCGGGGATTCCTCCAGAAAACTGCCGTCGAAATCAATCAGCCGGAGGCGGTTGTTTTCCTGCTGAAGCAGTATATGGTCCGGCTTCAGGTCGCCATGCACAACGCCCTGCGCGTGCAGGCGGCTCAGGCAGACGGCAAGCTCATAAAGCAGTTCGCGCGTGTCCCTTGGCGAACGGTCGCCCGGCGTGGCAACCGGGGAAGAGGCTACGTATTCGGAAGCGGTATAATACCGCCCTTTAAAAATAAAAAAATCCGCCACAGGCACCACGCAATCGCCCAAAACGCAATTCAGCGCCGAATACAGCGCCGATTTCCGTTGCTCGAAGGCCACGCAGCGCTCCCGGCGCTGCCGCCGGATAGCGGCGGGGACGGATGAAGACGCGGCGGGGTAGACGGGCACCAGAAATTGTTTCAAAAAATAGCGTTGCCCGTCCCGTGTGGCCGTACACCAGCGGGCGTTGCCGCTGCCGTCGGTTACGAACGGGGTTTCGCATGTATAGGCGCCGATTTCCATCGTCTTCCCCCTGTGCCCGGCGTTCGGCCTATCGGCGCGCGGTGGTTGGCTTGCATACCGGCCGAAAAGCGCCCGCCGGATGCAAAAGCCGCAAACCGGCTTATATGGTGTTGCAGACCGCGTCGATCACCTGCTGATATTCCAGTTCGGACAGCCCCTCGCTGACCGTTTGCACATGCACAACCTGCGACCACTCGCTGGAGATGCGGTTCCACTCCGGCGCGTCGGGCGCAAACATTAAAAGGCGTTTGGATTTTTCATCCATTGCGCCGCCGAGTTGTTCATCCCCCCACCAGAGGCTGAGTTCCTCAAAATCCCGCGCCATGCCCTCGGGGTACCACGGCGCGATTTTACCGTGCCCGATGGGATGTGTGGGCGCATCCGACCAGACGACGATGATGTGCCGACGCTTGATGCCTTCCCGCGTCCAGTCGCTGCGAATGGCATAAGCAAGCGCCTCCATGCCGTCTTCGGGGATGTCGCCGCCGCCCTCCGGGGCGATGCAGTTGACGCAGTCATGGAACTGCTGCGTCTGCTCCGGCAGTGAGAAAAAATCACTGGCCATCATGGCTTTGTCACCGTCGACCAGATAATCGCGGAATGCGATGACCCGGATGCGAAAACGGTCGATGGTTCTCTGCTTTTTTTCCATCGCGCGCATAACGTCCTGATAAAGAGACGTGGCGTTCTGCTTCACAAAATCCAGAACGTGGCGCATGCTGCCTGTAGCGTCGATACAAAAGACCATATCAACATGATAGGTCAACTGATAATTTTCCATGCTCTCCTCCTCGGGGGCGTATACCGCCTGTTTCATCTACCATTTAATTCTGCATGGACGGCGGTTTTCCTTCGTGCGGGCCGGGAACTTATGGCGCATATCGAATATTGGAAGGAGGGAAAGCCGTGCCTGTCGAATTCTACGGATAAGGTTGCGTGTGCAGCATTTAGCGGGGAGCGGGGATGAAATATGAGGTTTTGGAAGGCCCTTGGCCGGCTGTTCGGCTTCTTTGGCTGGCTGCTGGTGATTGCGGGCATTCTGGCAACGGCGGCACCGATGATCGAAAACGATCAGGTGCAGATGACGCTGGCTTCTTTTTCGGAGCAGACAGGCAATACGTTACTGGATATTGCCAACAAGGCCGCGGTTTATTGCCTGGCCAATCATTATCTGGTGTTTGGCGTCGGCGTCGCGCTGGTGCTGCTGGCTTTGCTGATTAGACGGCTGGCGGACCGGCCTTATTATGACGATTTTGACGAACCCGAGCCGGAACCTCGGGTAAAGCCCGATCTGGACATTTTACCCCGCCCGGCGTATGATCCGGGCGGATGGGCGGCGCGTACGGCGGAAGAACCGTCCGGCAGGAGCGCGGGGCAGAAAATGCCTGGCCCGACGGCGGAAACACCCGCCAATGCTTCGGGGGACGACATAACGGCGTATACGCCTTCCGGCACGGAAGCCGCCGGGGAAGCGGCGCAGGACGGCTTGCCCTCTTCACCGTCAGCGGGAAGCGGCGGGGGATCGCTGCGGGACGCATATTTTTCGCTGTTGCAGTATAACAATCCGCAGAAAACACCCCCGTTCGGGCACAACCCGGAGCCGTCCGCGGAGCAGGCCGAAATCCGCGCTGTGAAGGATGCGGGCGGCGAGCAGCTCCGGAATGAGCCGGAACAACCTCAATTGCCGTCCGAGGATCTTCCGCAGTCAAAACAGGACTGGGATATTCCGTTAACCGGCGGTTGGGCGGATATGGCGGGGGAACTGCCGCCGATCGATATGAGCCCTTGGGATAGCACGGACCAAACGGACGACGCTCCGGAGCCGGACGAAGATGAGGCACCGGCCCCCTTTATACCGTACGGCGGGGCAAGCATGCAAGATGAAGCTGAGCCCATGCCTGCTAACGAGCCGCTGACGGTAACCCGCGATTACGGAACCGTACCGAATACAGCCTACACGCCTGTGCAAAAAGAGCCGATTGGCTGGATATCGCCCGCAATTGAAACACCGGCCGCGATACGTCGGGGAAATACGGAACAGTCAGCTGAGGAAACCGCGGTTACGGCGAAGGCAGCATTGTGGCAGCCTGAGGAGGAGCCCATCTCTTCGCGGGTGGAGTTCGCCCGCCAACAGACAGCGGAGGTCGACGAACAAAGCCCCGAAGAACCGCCGGTTGTCGTCCGGCGAACGCCGGACGACGCGCAGATATGGAGCGAGCCTGCACAGCCCTACGAAGAAGAATATGCCGCTAATACGGAGGAACCGGAGACGCCGACACTTCCTCAAACCGCTCGCAGCAGGCGCGCAGATCCCGGCCGGGAAACAGTAGCGGCAGCGAGGGCCCCGGAGGCGGGGCCGCCTCAACAGAAACCAACGTATACGGTAAGCGTGGTAGGCAAAACGCGGATTGTGACGACCATTCCGAATTTGCGTTTCGCCGGCGAGATCACACCGCCCACAATGCTGAAAGGCGGGCTTTCGGCGCCGAAAGCATTATCATCCTTCCAGAATGCGGATCATCCGC
>JAQUXV010000099.1 GCA_028692205.1 Eubacteriales bacterium | reverse complement strand
ACTCGGGAGTCGTTTCAGCGCTCGCGAAGCTGAAGCACAGCGGCAGCATCATAGCAAGGACCAGAACGAGGGCAAGCCATTTTTTCATTGGGGAATCCTCCTTTTTCATTTTATCTAAACGCCCCTTCCTATAAAAGCAGGCGATAGAAACCATTGTCGTACAGCGGCAGATTGCTTTGGAAAACCATCTCGCCGCCGATGTTGATAACCTCCTTGGAAGGCCGTTTGCCCTGCACAAGGTATTCCGTAAGGTACTGCGCGGCTACGAAAGCCTGCTGGTATGGATTTTTCTGAATCAGGTTGCTGAATACGCCTTTGCGCATATATTCAACATTCTCCGGAAAAACGTCGCTGCCAATGGCGGGGATTTTACCGGCCATGCCGGAATCAATCAGCGCCTCGGCCAACGCAACGCTGTCGCGGGCCGATACGGCACAGCAGCCGATGCAATTCTCTTCCCGGAACACTTTCAAAAAGCCCGCTTCCCGATCTTTGCAAAATGCTTCGGTGGCAATGGAAACCACATTCCGGTTTAATCCCTGCGATTCCATATACCTGCGGAAGCCTTCCACCACCAGATAATGGGAAGCGATCTCCGCGCTGCCCGTGCCGATAAAAAATTTCCCTTTTTGCCCTCTGGTTTGCGCCACCAGCTGCTCCGCAAGCATTGCGCCGATGATTTCGTAAGGTACCATAACGCTGCACAGCCTGCCGGTTTCCGGCACGTCCGCACCCAGCAGCACCACCGGAATGCCGCTATCGCTGTAGCGCTTCAGGGCCGCCGCACCGCGTGCATTCACAAAACCGGTGCAAATAATCCCGTTGGGTTTCTGCTCGTCCAAAATCGTGTCCAGCACATCTGCCGGTATCAATTGCGCATCGTAGTAGGGTACGGAGAGCATTTCAATGTTAAAATCCCGCATACTGTCTATATAATCGCGGATGCCGTTCCACTGATACGCAAAATAAAAGCGGTTCATGCTTTCCCGTACCGGCAGAACAACCGCGATGGTGGAACGCTTGCGCTTCAGCCCCGCCGCGACGGCGTTGGGCTGATAACCAATTTCCAGCGCAATGCGACGAACGCGCTCGCCGGTTTCGTCGCTCACGCCTTTTTTGTGGTTCAGCGCCAGATGCACCGTTCCGGTGGAAACTTTTGCCTTTCGGGCAATATCCTTGATCGTAGGCCGGTTGCTCATCAATCTTGCCCCTTAATGTTACTAAAACGTTTCATTTTTATATTATTTAGTTCGTTTCATCCCATTCACGACATGATTATCATATATCAGGTTCCCTTTACTTGTCAATGCCTTCCGCCTAATTTTTAATAATTGTCTATATTGTCTTATTATTTTTCTATTTTTTGTGCATTATTCATTTTTTCCGTATTTTCGCTTGATTTTCGTAATTTTGAACGTTATAGTGCTTTACAAATCTCTATTTTCGATGCTATTGTAATAGCAATTCGAAGGTATATGCCACAAATCACTCCGAAGGAAGGCGAATCCCCATGCATGAAAACGGCGTCTCACTGAACGTGCTCATGAACGATAAGGTCTTCTCCCGTTTTGCTGCATTTGATACGCTGGTTCGTACCCGACGTTGGATGAAGCTGCTTGCTTTTTTTATGCTCATGCTGGGGCTGGCGCTCGTCAACCTTTTCACCGGCGCTCCGCTCCTGTTCTGGATTTTGCTTGTGATCGGCTGTTTTTCAACGCTTTCTTCTTTGCTGCAGTTTGTGGCTTCCGTAAAGCAGCAGACGAGACGCTTCCATCTCGAAAAGCCGAAGCCCGTATACCGGCTCTCCTTCCCAATGGAAGGGGACGCGTTCACCTTGCAGATTACCGACCAGGAAGAAAAAAGCATCGTCTGGCCCTCGCTGTACGGCGCATATCGCACAAAAAGCGCCATCTACCTCTATACCGAAAAAAATCAAGCCTACATCGTGCCCTTTTCCCAGCTGAACGAAGGCGAACCCCAACGGCTTTGGGCGCTCGTTGCCAACCGTGTGTCCGCGGATAAACGGCGGGAATACGCCAAAGGCTTTACCTCCGCCAGGCAGCGGGAAGCAAACAGCGTGCGCTGAATTTTCGCTGATCCCTTACCGAGCCGTTGTGGCTTACACAGGCAACCGGGCTTTTACTTAATGCACAACGGTGCAACAAACCGTTTTGATATTCAAATCCATCATAAAAGGAGTTATTATCGGCATGAAGGTACAGAAATTTGAAACCTGGTGGGTCAAACGCGATCAATGTCTATTTGACGAAAAGCGTCAGGGCGGCGCGAAAATGGGCTGGGATGTGATCGTCCTTAAATTGACGACCGACACCGGCGTGGAAGGTATCGCTACGTGCATGGCCGCGCGCAGCGGCGGCGTAACCGAGAGCTATCTGCACGACAGCATTGCGCCTGTGGTTTTGGGGCGTTCTCCCCACGACCGGGAAGCTATCTTCCATGATTTATGGAATATCGACCGTCACGAGGCGTTTTTCCCCGTGTTTTTGCCCGGCCCTGTGGACGTTGCTCTGTGGGATATTTGCGCGAAAGCCGCGGGCCTGCCCCTGTACCAGTACATCGGCGCGTACCGCACCAGCCTGCCCGCCTATGCCAGCGGCAATTTCCACGGCACCGTGCAGGAGTACGTGGACGAAGCTCTTTATTACAAGTCCAAGGGCATTGTCGGTTACAAAGCGCATCCCTCTGGCCCTGTGGCGTTTGACCTGGAGGTGCATCAGGCGCTGCGCGACGCCGTCGGCGACGATTACATACTCATGAGTGATCCCGTGGGCGAATACACCATGGGCGACGCGATCAAGGTCGGCCGTCAGCTGGAAAAGCTCAATTACAAGTGGTTTGAGGAGCCGTTCCGCGATTTTGAACTGTATAAATATACCGAGCTTTGCCGCGCGCTGGACATCCCCATCGCGGCCACCGAAACCACGCGCGGCGGCCATTGGGGCGTGGCGCAGACCATCGCCCAGCGTGCCGCGGATATTGTCCGCGCGGATGTAAGCTGGAAGCACGGCGTAACGGGCACGCTGAAAATCGCCCACATGGCCGAAGGTTTCGGCATGAACTGCGAGCTGCACACCACTACCATGAACTATATGGATCTGGTAAACGTGCATGTAAGCTGTGCCATCCGCAACTGCGAGTATTTCGAATATTTTGTGCCGGAGGATAATTACCGTCTCCCCATGAAGGGCGATCTGCCCATCAAGGACGGCGTTATCACCGTACCGGACAAGCCCGGCGTAGGCGCGGAGCTGGATTGGGAATTGATTGAAGCCAGCTGCTGCAGCCACCGGGTTCAGGAAGCGTAAACCACCCTCTGAAAGGACGCGATTTTTTATGGCAAACCAGACATTGGAAGGACGCATAGGCATTATTACGGGCGCAAGCAGCGGCATCGGCTACGCTATCGCCGAGGCGTTGGCGAACGCGGGCGCGAAGGTTTATTCCATCAGCCGTACCGGCGCGCCGAAAGCCGGTATGGCCGCCTGCTCCGAAGGCATCTGCCACCTGCAGGGCGACGTGACCAACGAAGCCGAAATGCAGGCCATCGTGGATGATATCGGCAAGCGCGAAGGGATCGATTTTCTGGTTAACAACGCCGGCATCACCTTCAAGCAGCGTGCCGAAAGCTTTCCCATGGATAAATTTGAGCAGATTATGAAAGTAAACGTAGAAAGCATTTTCTATCTTTGCCGAATCTGCTATCCCTATTTGAAGGAGAGCCGCCATAAAGGACGAATTATCAACATTAGCAGCATGGCGGCGCACCTTGGCTTTTCCGAGGTGGTGCCCTACTGCACCAGCAAGGCCGCCGTTTGCGGCCTCACCCGCGGGCTGGCGGTGGAATGGGCCAACGACAACCTATGCGTCAACAGCATCGCGCCGGGTTGGTTCCCCAGCGAAATGAGCAAACAGGTGATGACGCCGGAACGCAAAGCCGCCATTCTGGCCCGGATGCCGGTACACGCCTTTGGTGATACCGCCGATCTGGGCGCGATGGCCGCGTTCCTGCTGGGCGACGGAGCCACCTATATTACCGGTCAGGATTTTGCGGTGGACGGCGGCGCGCTGGCCTTCGGATTCTGATTTCAACACGCGACAGAAAGCAAATGCCTATGAGAATGTTCCACCCTTTCCGGCGCCTGCTGGCCGCCGCGATGCTCGCGGTATGTTTTGTGATGCCGGTGGCGGCATTAGCCGAACCGGAGGCGGCGATTACGGAAGGCACGGTGTACCAACTTCCCGCCGCGCAGCTGGAACAGGCCATGGACACCGGCGAAAGCGAGAACGTGGTTTTCAGTGCGGATGGAATGCAGCTTGCGCAAGGCGAGACGTTGGGCGCTTATGTATCCCTGCCGATCCGGATGACGGAGTTCACAAAAATCACCCTGTCACTGGGGTATGACGTTCCCGAAGGCGCAAGCCTCCCGACCGTCGCCCTGTCGGTTTACCATACGGCGGAACAGAGCTGGGGCGAATGGATCGACCTGCCGGAGGATGATACCGCCAAACGCACCAAAGGCGCCGAAAGCACAGTATTGCTTCGTTTCCGCATCACGCTTCAGCGTGAGGACGCAAGCGGCCAAAGCCCTGTTTTCAAAACGCTCATCGTTACCGCCGGGGAACACTTTTTTACTCAAACCAATCTCATTATGGTTTTCATCATGGTAAGCGCGCTGTTTATCCTTGTGTATCGGCGCAAGCTGACCCGAAAAGCGTCGCCGAAGTAACGAGCATTTTTCGGCGGCTAAGCCCTATCTTTACACGTAGACACCACGGCTGTTTTGCCCTGTTCCCTGTGGAGCACGGGTTCTACAGCCGTGGTGTTGTCATACGACCGTGATCGTCTTCAACCCATACTCTGTTTAATTGCGAACCGATTCCAAACTGTTCATTGCCCGAACGGATTTTGCAACAAAATCGGGGCGGCTTTCGTTTATTAAATATAAGTTTTAGGGGGGCGATTCGGGTGAAGCGTTGCCGTTTTCTTTTCATGCTGCTGATGATTGCCGTCGCTTGCGCAGCGATAACTACCGCTTCGGCGGAAGCTTCGGACCCGTTGCAGGCCGCGCTTTTACAAAGTCGCTGGAATGCTTACACACTCGTTACCGAGGCGCACGACGATACGCTTTATGCAGGCGTCGCCGCCAACGGAGCCGGGCAGACGGTTTTCATCATCGCGCAGCCAAAAAGCGGTGCGATTTCTATTGCAATCGCTTATGAAAAACTGATTCCTTCCGGTATGGATTTATCCACTCTGCAAATTTTCGTGGACGGAACGAAACAATCGTACACCGTCCCCTATGTGTCTCTTACCCTGTCCGCACCGGATGATGCCTATACCTCCTTTGTCAGTTTCCTTCAGGATGGAGACGGGCAATGGCGGTTTGACCGTCTCGCCGGGCCCGCCGGTGGAAATGACTATTGGGTCGATTACAAATCGGATAAAAACATGTTCTATTTTTCCTGTACGGGCAGCAACTTCGGCGCTACCGATCGCTTGGATGCCTTGGATATTTCACCGGAAAACCTGTCCTATACCGACGTGTTGCAAACCGCAGTCACCGAAATCTCCGATGCGGAGGCTCGCGGGAACGCCGAGCTCATTGATCGATTGCGCGTCAATTTTCCGGCCGATTCCTGGGCAAACGCCGAGGTAGTGGAATTTAGCCGCGAACATAATGAAGATCACGCTGTTTATCTGGTCATCATCGATCGTCCAGATACGCGAACGGTTTATTTAATCGACCAGCAAGGTTCCAAGCTGCTGACCTTTGAAACCAATCATCTGGTTCCGCTGACCGCCGATCTTGCTTCGCTTCATACCTATATTCCATGCGAGTACTTATATGGCAGTCTATCCTACGTCGAACTCGACTTTACCGTGGGAGAAGCGCGCCATATAGTAACTGTCTCCCGTTCGCCACTGGACGAGTTTTCGGTATCCGCTTTGGAAATCTATCAGGATGAAAGCGGGTGGACCGTCGACTTTTTGGACGATACACTGCGCTTCTATCCGGATACCTACCGTCTCGACTACATCTACCGTCCGCTCGATTCGTCGCAGCAAACCATACAAACCTATGATTCCGTAAAAATCGATGAAGTGCTCCAACAGGCATATGCGGATTTCATTGCGGGCAACGCGCCCTATATTCCCGCCTTTGAGGATGAATATACCCTTCCCCAACCCTGCGGAGCCAAGCTGTTCCCGGGCGTTTACGAGGTTTACTCCGGCCCCGGCAAGCAGTATTACCGCGAGGCCGACGGCAAAGCGTGCGTAAGTACCAACGATTGGATACAGGTATTCGGCCGGGACGGCAATTGGGCGTTGGTTCAATACCGCGTGAAGGGCAGCCTGCTTCGCTTCGGTTATATCGAAAAGGAAGCATTCCGGGATTTTGAAAAGGTGCCGAAACTGCGCTTCGATTCCTCCATGCTGTGGCAGGATAACCAGTTTGTCACCAGCAATCCGCTCAGTATCGGAGGCGACATCTTCTTAACCGGCGGCAACGTTTCGCTCAAGCGCCTCGCGACGCTGGACGCTTGCTGGGTTTACGTGGAGCTGACGCTGCCGGACGGCTCGCCCGCCCGCATGTTTGCGGAAACCACACCCTCCCACGGATAATGAAAAGGCGGTTCCCCCCGTCCGCAAACCATTAATAAAACTTCTATAAACACAAGCACAGCATGCACAAAATGGTTCAGATGAACGAGGTTATGCCGAAACGGGCGGAAGCGTACATAGACATACGCAACCGCCCGTTTTGGCGCAGGCGGCAAAGCGGGTGGGCCTGTTTCAACAAGCTTAGACGGTTCTTGCCGCCCAGCATTGCAGGTTCACATCAGTCCCGTGCCCAGCGCATGCAGCAGTACACCGGCCCCGCCACACAAAAGCATGATTACAATCGGGTTCGGCTTCCATTTCCGCAGCACAAACAGCGCGGCGGCAAATAACGCCGCACCGGCCCAGCGCACCGCGCCAAGCGCCGCCTGCGCTTCGCCGAACAGCACCAGCATCAGGATGGAAAGCCCCGCGGACGCGATTAACGCAACCACCGCCGGGCGCAGGCAACGAAGCGTATCCTGCATCAGCCTCAAGGTTTTATACTTGTAATAGAGATACGCGAGTGTGGAAACGATAATACAGGACGGCAGAATGCAGCCTACCGTCGCGATCACCGCTCCCGATAGGCCGGCCATGCGGATACCGACAAACGTTGCGGAGTTTACGGCGATAGGCCCCGGCGTCATCTCCGCAATGGTGATCAGGTCGGTAAAATCCGTCAGCGTCAGCCAACGGTGCAGCTCCACAGCCTGCTGCTGGATGAGCGGAATAGCCGCGTAGCCCCCGCCGACGCTGAAAACGCCGATATTCAGAAAGCTGAGAAACAGCTGAAGCAGCGTACTCATGCCTGATCCTCCTTACGGTGGAACAGGCTGCGGCCCATGCCGGTTGCGGCGCTGCCCAAAATCACATAAACTACGTTCACCTTCCAGAAGAACACGGCGGCAAACGCGACCGGAATGATGAGGATGGACAGTAGATCCTTCGTTTTAAGCACATTGCTTCCAAGGGATATCACCACATCGCAGATAATAGCCGCAACGCCCGCCTGCATCCCCTGCAGAGCAGCCGCGACGTATTCGTTGCTTCTAAACGCTTCATAGAACATTGAAATTATACTCAGAATCACCAGCGGCGGCAGAATCGTACCCAGTATGGACACCAGCGCACCTAAAAAACCGGCGATGCGATATCCCACCAGAATCGACGCGTTTACGGCGATCGCGCCCGGCGAGGCCTGGGCGATCGCAATCAGGTTGAGCATATCTTCCTCGTCGATCCAATGCAAATCGTCGACAAATTTCTTTTTCATCAGCGATACGATCACAAAACCACCGCCGAACGTAAAAGCGCTCAGGGTAAGTGTGGATAAAAACAGTTTCAGATATGGCTTCTTCTGCATTCGCATTCCTCTTTCCTCGCGCCGTCGCCCTCAGCGGCGCAAAGTGCCGGTGCCCGTTTTTTTCAAACGGGAATAATCTCCATCCGCTCTTTGATCGGGGTTCCGCGCTGTACAGAATCCCCCGTTCAATGTCCGCCGCCGTACCAAAGCGACGTAAACACACGGATACCAGTAGTATAACGCGCCGAAAGCCCTCCCGTCCAGCGCGGCAGCCCTTCGCTGCTGTCGGCTGTCGTCGGCTGTCGTCGGTCAGCCCTTTCATTGCTATCATCTGGTGAAGGCTTACGAAACCTTAACATGCGACAGTTCTGCCTTCGGAGCCATTTCAAACGCCCACAATCCAAGCATCCTTCGTGGCTGT
>JAQUXV010000098.1:5604-8371 GCA_028692205.1 Eubacteriales bacterium | reverse complement strand
CGGGTATTTCGGTGGAACATCTGGAGCGGGAACTGTACCGCGCCTTCACCAACGTATACCGCAGCCAGCCCGCGGTGCTGGACGAGATGATGTTCGACCAGCCGACGCTGGATCTGCTTGCCGGGCAATTTTCAGATCCGGAGTGGATTTACCCCAAGTCGCTTGCCTATACTTTCACCGTTACCGAACGGTTTCCCTGGGGCAGCGTAACGGTGAAGCTGCTGGTGGAGGACGGCGTTATCAGCAGCGCCCGTTTGTTTACCGACGCGATGGAAGCGGGCCTGTTTACCGTACTGGAGCAAACGTTAACCGGGTGCCCCTACCTGATTTCCGCCATCAACGGCCGTTTCCGCCAGAAGCTGGAACTGATACGCGATCCGCAGCTGCTGCAGATGACAAACGATGTTTCCGTGCTCATCTGCGGCCGCATCCGGGAGCTGGATCGCGCCTCGCACGACAATACGGCGGAGATGCGGGCGGTGCATAACAACCCCACCCGAGAAAATTGAATTGCGTAATCGGCAGCCAGAATCTACGCGGCTCCGCAACAGTCATCCCAATAAAGCGAATGCCGCGAAAACGGCATTTTGCTTTTATCACCGGATATCCCTATGTATGCGATTGTGCTATAAACCCGTATCATACTTACTCCCAAACCAAGGAGGCATTCTATGTACGATGTCATTATCACCGGCGGCGGCCCCGGCGGTTACGCCGCGGCGGGCTACGCCGCGAAAAACGGCATGACCGTCGCCCTTGTGGAGCGCGACCGGCTGGGCGGCACCTGCCTGCACCACGGATGCATCCCCACCAAGGCCTACCTGCACGCCGCTGAAACGGTGAACGCCGCAAAAGCGTATGCTCCGGATGCGCTGCAATCGTTCAGCCGCAGCGTTATGCTCGCCCATAAAAACGAATTGCTGGATACCCTGACCGCCGGGATTGCGACGACGATGAAGGCTGGGAAAGTCGCCGTGTTTGAAGGCAGCGGCACGCTGACCAACGCCGTCTCGCCTTTTACCGTGGCGGTTACCGGCAAGGACGGCCAAACCCAAATGCTTGAGGGCCGAAAGGTGCTGCTTGCCACCGGTAGCGTCCCCGCGCGCCTGCCGGTAAAGGGCTGTGATTCGCCCGCCGTATGGACCAGCGACGATTTGCTGGGCGAAGCGGGCGCAGAAGCGTTCGACAGTCTGCTGATCGTGGGGGGCGGCGTGATCGGTGTGGAAATGGCGTTCCTCTACGCGCGTCTGGGCGTGAAGATCACTCTGTTGGAAGCGGAAAAGCGCCTGCTACCCATGATGGATTCGGAGCTGGGCCGAAGCGCCGATGCGCTGCTGAAGGGCCTAGGCGTCTCCACAATTACCGACGCGCGTTTGCAAAGCCTTGAGCAGACTGCCGACGGCTTTGCGGCAACGTATGAGAAGGCCGAGAAGAATGAAGTTGTCTACGCTGCGCGCGCCCTGTTGGCCACAGGCCGCAGGCCGGAAACCAGCGGGCTGTTCGCCGAAGGAGTTGCGCCTGTTTTCAACCGCCGGGCCATCGCCGCGGATGAGTTTTTCCGTACCAGCATCGAAAATGTATACGCCGTTGGCGATGTGAACGGGCAGGCTTTGCTGGCGCACGCCGCGCACGCGCAGGGTGTGGCGGCGGTAAGCCATATGCTGGGCGTTCCCTCTCCCATGGACCCCACGCTTGTGCCCGCCTGTGTCTACACCTCCCCGGAGATCGCCTCCGTGGGCCTTACGCAGGATGAAGCAAAAGAAAAAGGCATCGACGCGGTAATCGGCAAAGCACCTGTTACCGGCAACGCCCGGATGCTGATTGAAAATCTTGGACGCGGGTTCATCAAACTGGTGTTTGACAGGCAAACCCGTAAGCTGCTCGGCGCGCAGCTGCTTTGCGGACGCGCCACCGATATTCTGGGCGAGCTGGCGCTGGCGGTGGAAAACGGCCTCACCGCGGACGATCTGCTTCGAACGGTTCGCCCGCACCCCACGTTTGAGGAGTCCATAACCGCGGCGGTATCGGCGGCAAAGTTCAACTGACAGCCCATTCGAGCCGAAGGGTAAACAAACTCCCGATTTTTTATCAGCCACATAAGAACAACCCCTGTGCAAGTTCATTTGCACAGGGGTTGTTCTTATGGGTAGCCTTATAATCTTTTCGAAAAGCAAATCGCTTCCGGCTGGTTTGCGTACTGTCCGTAATTCGCGCATGGCCGATAACCGTTCTTCTGATAAAACGCAACCGCCGCGGTATTGACCTTTCTGGTTTCCAGCACAAGCTCCGAATAACCCAGCAAACGGGATTTTTCTTCCAGCTTTTTCAGGATCGCGCTTCCAACGCCGCTCTTGTTGGGGCGCGCAAAAACCCGCTTGATTTCCGCGGTGCTTTCCGACCGTTCGCGCAGCGCGCCGCAGCCGACAGCCGCTCCGCCCAGATAGGCGATCACAAAAGCTCCGCGAGAGCTGGCAACGTCCTCCGCCTTGAAGCTGCCGGCTCCGCTGGCGCCGGTTATCCCCGCGAGGATATCGTTCAATTCCTGCAGCAGCGTCGCGGCTTCCTCGATATTCGCCTCTTGAACTTCCACCATTTTAGTCACAACCCTTTACTGATAATAAAGGTAAAGGCTGTTGGTTGCCTGCCGGATTATCAGCCTATGGCAGGTTTCCATGCAGGTACGATCTTCGCTGCGCTTATCCGCGCCTCCACCCCGTTGATAGAGGAACGATCACGAGGGGTCCGCCCGCAATCTATCAAGCGGGCG
>JAQUXV010000098.1:0-5504 GCA_028692205.1 Eubacteriales bacterium | reverse complement strand
CCTGCCGGATTATCAGCCTATGGCAGGTTTCCATGCAGGTACGATCTTCGCTGCGCTTATCCGCGCCTCCACCCCGTTGATAGAGGAACGATCACGAGGGGTCCGCCCGCAATCTATCAAGCGGGCGGACCCTTTGATGGTTTATTCAGTCTCTTATTCCAGCTCGAACGCGCCGGTATACAGCTGGTAATACTTGCCCTTCTGGGCCAACAGTTCCGCATGGCTGCCACGCTCGATAATGCGGCCATGCTCCAGCACCATAATCACGTCCGCGTTGCGTACGGTGGAAAGGCGATGCGCGATCACGAACACGGTACGGCCCTGCATCAGCGCATCCATCCCCTTTTGCACAATCGCTTCAGTGCGGGTGTCGATGGAGCTGGTGGCTTCGTCCAGAATCATCACGGGCGGATCGGCTACCGCGGCGCGCGCGATAGAAATCAGCTGTCGCTGGCCCTGGCTCAAGCCCGAGCCGTCACCGGTCAGCACCGTGTTGTAACCGTCGGGCAGCAGCCGGATAAACGTGTCGGCATTCGCTCGGCGCGCGGCGTCTACGCATTCGTCGTCGGTTGCGTCCAGCTTGCCGTAGCGGATGTTTTCCATAACCGTGCCGGTGAACAGGTTCACATCCTGCAGCACCATGCCGAGGCTGCGGCGAAGATCGTCCTTTTTAATCTTTTGGATGTTGATGCCGTCGTATCGGATTTTGCCGTCTGCGATATCATAGAAACGGTTGATGAGGTTGGTAATGGTGGTTTTACCCGCGCCGGTGGAGCCGACAAATGCCACCTTCTGCCCGGGCTTGGCAAACAGCTTGATGTCGTGCAGCACCGGTTTATCCGGCTCGTAGCCGAAATCCACATCCTCCATCACCACGTCGCCTTCCAGCTGCTGGTAGGTGGTGGAACCGTCCCCGTGCGGGTGTTTCCACGCCCAAAGGCCGGTGTGGTCGTTCGCCTCCGTCAGCGCGCCGGTTTCATCCAGACGTGCATTTACCAGTTTCACATAGCCGTCGTCAATTTCCACAGGTTCATCCATCAGCTTGAAGATGCGCCCCGCACCGGCCAGCGCCATCACGATAAAGTTGATCTGCTGGCTCACTTGCGTAATCGGCATGGTAAAGCTGCGGCTCAGCTGCAGGAACGCCGCGATGCCGCCCAGCGTGAGCCCGCCCACGCCGCCAATGGCCAGCGCGCCGCCGATAACGGCGATCAGCGCGTATTGCAGGTTGCCCAGATTGCCCATGATGGGCATGAGGATGTTGGCGAACGTGTTGGCTTTTGCCGCACAATCGTTCAGCTCGTCATTGCGAATGTCGAAACCTTCCTGCGATTCTTTTTCGTGGTTGAATACCTTGATCACCTTCTGGCCGTTGATCATCTCCTCAACATAGCCGTTCAGGCTGCCGAGCGTTTTCTGCTGCTCGATAAAATAGCTGCCGCTTTTGCCGCCGATTTTACCGGCCAGAAACATCATCAGCACAATGGAAACCAGCACAAACGCCGTCAGGATCAGGTTGGTCATCAGCATCGCGATAAACACGGTTATTACCGTTATCAGCGAGGAGAGCGTTTGGGGGATACTCTGGCTGATCATCTGCCGCAGCGTGTCGGTATCGTTGGTATAGTGGCTCATCACGTCGCCGAAGGTATGGGTGTCGAAATACTTGATGGGCAGGCGCTGCATATGCGTAAACATCTCATCGCGGATGTTCTTGAGCGTCTTTTGCGCCACCGCAACCATCAGGAAGTTAAACAGAAAGGTTGCGCCGACGCCGCACAGGTAAATACCCGCCATGGTGAACACCACGCGCAGCAGCCCGCTAAAATCCGGGTTTGCCTGCAGGAGCAGCGGGGTAATGTAGCCGTCAATCAGCGTTTGCAGGAACATCGCGCCCATAACGCCGCTGAA
Source organism: Eubacteriales bacterium (assembly GCA_028692205.1). The sequence goes on along the minus strand of JAQUXV010000098.1, from coordinate 3,593 downwards.
AGCGCTGATCAGGATGCAGAAAATAACCAGCGCCATTCTGGCCCGGAACGGTTTCAGATAGGAAAACAACCGCTTCACAACGCCCTTTTCCGGTTTTTGAAAACCCTTACCAGGCGCGCCGCGGCCACGCATCGGTCCTCCGTGCATCATTGTTCATCGCCCCCTTTCGTCTGGGATTCATAGACTTCTCTGTAAATCTCGCTGCTTTCCATCAGCTGCGCGTGCGTGCCGCAGGCGGCGACGCGGCCGCCGTCCATCACGACGATGATGTCCGCGTCCTGCACCGAAGCCACGCGCTGCGCGATGATCAGTTTGGTCGTATGCGGTATTTCCTCACGGAATGCCTTGCGAATCTGGGCGTCGGTCGCGGTGTCCACCGCGCTGGTGGAATCGTCCAGAATCAGGATTTTAGGGTTTTTCAGCAGCGCGCGGGCAATGCACAGGCGCTGTTTCTGCCCGCCGGATACGTTTGCGCCGCCCTGCTCGATCATGGTGTCGTACCCGTCCGGGAACTGGCTGATAAACTCGTCCGCCTTGGCCAGCTTGCAGGCATGCACCAGTTCCTCATCGGTTGCTTGCTCGTTGCCCCAACGAAGGTTATCTTTTATGGTGCCGGAAAAAAGCTCGTTCTTCTGCAGCACCATCGCCACCGCGTCGCGAAGCGCCTGCAAATCGTACCGGCGCACATCAACGCCACCCACTTCCACAGCACCCAGCGTAACGTCGTACAACCGCGGTATCAGCTGCACCAGCGTGGATTTACCGCTGCCCGTTTCACCCAGAACCCCCACCACGGAACCCGAGGGGATTTCCAGATTGATATCGCTCAGGCACAGCCGATCCGGATCCTTCGCGTAGCTGAAGCCCACATTTTCAAACCGAAGCGAACCGTCTTTCACAGTCATTACAGGCGCGTCATTATCTGCGATATCCGTTTTTTCGTTCAGCACCTCCACGATGCGTTCGGCGGAAGCACGGGAAATGGTTACCATAACAAATACCATCGAAAGCATCATCAGGCTCATCAAAATCTGCATAGCATAGGAAATGATGCTGATCAGCTCACCGGTGGTCATGTTGCCGCCCACGATCAGCTTCGCGCCGAACCACGATACCAGCAGAATGCTCGCATACATGGTCGCCTGCATCAGCGGGCCGGCGAACGCCAGCATACGTTCGGCTTTGCTGAAGTCCTGATAGATTTTAGTGGATACCTGCTCAAACTTGTCCACTTCGTGGTCTTCCCGGACGAAGCTTTTCACCACACGGATGCCGCGAAGGTTCTCCTGCACGACTTTGTTGAGCTTATCGTAAGTTTTGAAAACCCGCTCGAACACCGGGTGCGCATGGCTGATGATGATGTACATTCCCAATCCTAACACCGGGATCGTGCCCAGAAAAATCAGCGCGAGCCGGGGATTGAGGTGAAAAGACATCGCCAGCGAAAAAATCAGCATCATCGGCGACCGTACGGCGATGCGGATAATCATCTGAAACGCGTTTTGCACGTTGGTTACATCCGTCGTCATCCGGGTGACGAGGCTGGCCGATGAGAACTTATCGATGTTGAAAAACGAAAAGCTCTGTATGTTTTCATACATATCCTTACGCACGTTGTGCGCAAATCCGGCCGACGCGTAGGCGGCGTTTTTGCCGGACAGCGCTCCGAAAAGGAGCGAGACCACGCAGCTGAAAACAAGCGCCAATCCATACTGCAGGATCATGCTCATGTTGCCCGCGGTAATGCCCCGGTCGATCATCTGAGCCATCAGAATCGGAATAATCACTTCGATAATTACTTCAAACGTGACGTAAAACGGGGTTAACAGCGTTGGTTTTTTATACTCTCTTATACAGGCGGCAAATCGTCTGAACATTCAGTTTCCTCCCCATACCCTTTCTTTTCCGTCAGGGCAATATACTCTTTCAAATTATTTTCGAATTTTTCTACTGTGGCGAAATAATTGTCCAACTCCTCCTGGCTTACGCCTTTGGTAACTACCGCTTCCATGCTCGCAATCGCTTTTTCGATCTGCTCGCTGAACGCTTCCGCCTTCGGGGTCAGCACCAGCTTCTTCAGCCGTGCGTCATGCGGCACAGGTTCGCGGCGAATCAGGTCGTTTTTCTCCATCGTTTGCAGGATCGCGCTTGCTGTGGAACGACGGATCTGGAATTCTTTTTCCAAATCGCGCTGGTATACCTCCGGGTGGTGCTTAACATAGCCGATCACATGCCCCTGCATGGGGGTGATCTGCCTGTATTGTTGCATTCGCCTTTCGGTCAGCCGCCGCGTCTGATTCAGCAGCATGCGCGACACGAAAATGACTTCCCGTTTTTTGACCATAACTCCCTCCTGTTTGTTAGGGTGCTAACATTATATCGGCGGTTTTTTCGCCTGTCAATACGGTTTTGTAAATCTTCACGCAATTCTAATATTACCGAAAACGCCGAAACCACAACGGTTCCGGCGTTTTGTACGCATTGGTTTCCGATTCGATTTTTGAAGCATCATCCGGCATGTTCCCGTCGGCATCCCGGTCAGGTTTGGGTGCCGTTAATCAACTGATCCACCAGTTCGATCGCACGGGAAAGCCGCTGGGAGTAATCTCCGCCAACCACGACCAGCTTGTCGCCGAAGCCGTGATAATGATACATGTTCAGCAGCCGGTCGCTGAGCATCATGCGCCGTTGCTGATCGCCGTTGAGGCGCTGCCCGTCGGACACCCATTGCACGTCCGGCAGCAGGAAAAGCATCAGGTCGTACCTTGTGTGGTCGATATACGCCTCCACCAGCGGGTTTCGCCGACCCAGATACAATTCGCTGAAGTAGTCGGTGTATGTCGCGTCGGTATCAAAAAAGCAGAGTTTGTTAGCGGTGCGGAGGGCGTGGTAATCCTGCTCGTATTGTAAGTGCGCGATACGGCCAAAATCCGTATCGGTAAAAATCGTCTCGTCGTTGCCAAGGTAATCCCGGGCATAGTATCGCCCAACCTCCTCGGACCAGGAGGTATTGTACAGCTTTGCCAGGCATTTGGTGAGCGTGGTTTTGCCGCAGCTTTCGGTGCCCGCAATCAGCACCTTTTTAGCAAAAAACGGGCGCGCGGAGCCGAGAATGTAGTGCCAGTTGCCCAGAATATCGTTGCGGATATCGGTTGCGGATATCGGGTACCGCGTTCGCGCAGGATCAAACAGTTCCACCACGGCGTCCGGAAAGTAGGTTTCCAGCGTTGACTGGTAATCGAAATCCCCCACAAAAAACGCGTCGATCTTTTCCGGCACGACCTGTTTCATGCGGTCGCTCCACAATTGCCAGCCGTCGGGATAGGTGGGGATATCCGTCTCATCCAACGCTCGCACCACAATATGCTCAATATCCTGCACCTGTTGGGCAATCCACTGTTTCCGTAGCTGGTAGGTTATATTGGGCAACCCGGCGCTTTCGCAGATTTCACGCGTTTGCTCGGCGTTATCGGAGATTACCACGACCAGTTTTTCGCACTTGGTCGAGGCTTCGACAATCTGATACAGGTGGCCCCTGTGGGGCGGGCAAAATCGCCCAAAATATACGCCTGTCTTGTACATGCGGCCATCCT
>JAQUXV010000001.1 GCA_028692205.1 Eubacteriales bacterium | reverse complement strand
CGGGGCGTGATGTACCATCCGTACCTGCTGGCGGGCGGCGAACGCGCGCCGTTCACCGACGCGGGCGCGCGCGCCGGCTATACCAACCTGAACGTTACCCATTCCCTTGCGGATTTGCTGCGCGCTACCTACGAGGGCGTCGCCTTCGCGATGCTGGACTGCTATTCTCACATGCCGCGCAAGCCGGAACGGATTACCGTTTGCGGCGGGGGAGCCCACAGCCCCTTCTGGTGTCAGATGTTCGCCGACGCGCTAGGCTCGGAGATCATCGCGGTTAACAGCGACGAGCTGGGGGCCAAAGGCGTGGTGCTCAACAACGCGGTGGTACAGGGCATCTATCCGGATTACGCCACCGCAGTGGAAAAAACGGTGTCGGTACGCTGCCGCTATACCCCGGATGTGAAGAACCACGATCGATATGCGGAACTCTATCCCTTATACCGGCAAACCTACGAAGCGCTCCGCCCCGTGTGGAAGCAGCGCAGGCAGCTATGGGAGGAGGTGTGACCATGCTGTATCCGGAGGACAGACGGCAGATCGTGGAGATATGCCTGCGCCTTCAAGCCATGGATTTCTTTTTGGGCACGTGGGGCAACGTTAGCGTACGGCGGGGCGGGCACATCCTGCTTACGCCGAGCAAGGTCTGCTACGACACCATGACCCCGGAGGACATCGTGGTGATCGATCTGGATGGAAACAAGGTGGAGGGCGAACGGAACCCAACCTCCGAAAAAGAGGTACACCGGCAAATCTATTGCGTGCGGGACGACGTTGGTTCGGTGATCCACGCGCATACGCCTTATGCCATGGCGATGTCGGCGGGGGAGCTTCGGGAAGTCCCCTGCATGGTCGAAGAAATGTCCCAACTGCTGGGCGGAGGAATACCGGTAACGGATGAATATGTGCCCGCGGGCCAGCACGCGCGCCTTGGCGAAGCCGCGGCAAGGGCGATCGGCCAGCACAACGGCATCATATTACGAAACCACGGGCCGGTTGCCGCGGGCCGCGACTTGCAGGGGGCGCTGCTGGCGTGCCGCGTTCTGGAAAAATCGTGCCAGATTTACGCGGCCGCCCGTACGGAACCGGTGCAGCCGATTCCCGAACAAGCCGTACAATCGGAGCATTACCGCTATTTTTACACCTATGGATTCGAAAAAACCTGAACATTGGCCGGTTGCCGTACGACGTAAACGGCGGGAACGAGCGACAATGCGGCGGCAATAAACCGCTGACGCCATCGCCGGTGAATGAGAAAATCCCCCAAACGCGGAGAAAACGCGTTTGGGGGATTTGCGATGGTACCAACAGGTCTTTTTCGATCCAATTCATATTCCGCCGTGCTTCTACAGGATGACGAAGAACTGTGAAAAGCCCACCGGGACTTGATACGGACGGCTGTTTCATGGATATCAGGTGAAAGAGCAATTGGATTGCATGATTTTATGGGTCCAGCTCGCCGCCGCCATACGGGCGGTCGGAGGGAATTATGCTTACGCTTTGCCGCTCAATGAGCATTGTGCCGACTTCCAGCTTGAGGTTATAATTCCGTTTGTTTTGCAGCTTGGCAATCAGCAGTTCCACACTCTTCGTGCCAAAAGCATCCTTGGGGATCATCATCGTCGTCAGATTCGGTTCGATAATCAGGCAGATGGGCCGGTCGTCGAAACCGATGATGGAGATATCCTCCGGCACGCGCAGCCCGGCGGCTTTGATACCCTTGATGGCGCCGCAGGCAAGCAGATCGTTGTCCGATACGAAGGCGGTCGGGTAATCCGCGTGGGTGGCGAGGTAGGTGCGCATATCCGCGCTGGCTTCGGTATCCGAGTAACCAAGGGTGACGATGTCGTCCTCGCGGAAGGGCAGCCCCAGTTTATCCAGCATCGTCTGATAGGTGCTGAAACGCTCGGCAAAGCTGTTGATCTGTACAGCGCTTCGCAGATAGCCGATCCGGCGGTGGCCTCTCTGGTACAGGTAGCTGGTCGCCTTGTAAATGCCGAACATATTGTTGACCGCCACGGTGTCCACATCGTTGAACTGAAAGGAATTATCCAGCATCACGAAAGGAAGCTTGGAGGTTTTAAACACCTGCATGTCCTCGTAGATCATTTCGACGGCAAACACGATGAAGCCCTTACAGTCGGAATTGTTGAGTACCTGCCTTTGCTCCTCAATGGACATGTTGCTGCTCATGTAAAGCACCGTCATGTTGTAGCCCATGGAGCGGAGCGTCGCAGTGATGCTCTCTAAATAATAGGAAAAAAAGGGCGCCTCGTCGATGATGTTGCCCTTGCGTTTATAGATCACAAACCCGATGTTATCCACCGTTTGCGGCTGTTCCTTAATTAAATATCCGCAGTCCAGTTCCTTGATCCGCTGAATGATTTCCCTGCGCTTTGCATCGCTTACGCCGGGACGGTTGTTGATGACCAGGGAGACGGTGGAGGCGGATACATCCAGCATCTTGGCGATGTCTTTTGCCTTGAGTGCCATGCTGATCCCTCGTTTTCTACCCCCGGCAGACGGCTTTTGCGCTTCCGGGCGTTTTGCCGTACCTTTCTCCGCAGCCGGGAGGGTGATCGGCTTGACTAAATTATATCCTATTGACAGAATTATGTCAACTAAATTATCTAAATTAGTAACTCAATAATATTGTAAATCGAGCGGAATGGTGGAGATAACCACCCAATATATCTTAAATTGACTGGAATACCCGGAAAGATCGGCCGACGAACCACTTTAGTAAATTCGTATAATTCACAGACGGATGAGCAGGGAAACGACAATGTTCAATCATTATCATGTAAATATATGACCAATAATTACCATATTATCGATGAAAATGTAAAGCAAAACTCAATAATACAGAAAATATTTCAAAATATGCTAAATAAATTGTTGACAATACTAAATTGTTGTGCTACCATGCACTTAGCTGTGACGGGATCACAAATTTAATATGGGAGGCTTTCAAATGAGAAAATTCCTGGCCGTTGTCTGCGCACTCGTACTGACCCTGGCGCTTGTCGGATCCGCATCCGCTATCGAAGCGTCGGATATCAGCGTTTACTGGATCGGCAAGACGCTGAACAATCCCTGGTGGATTTCCGTGGCGGACTTTGCACAACAGGAAGCGAACGCGTTGGGTGTAAACCTTACGATCGCTATCCCGCAGGAAGAAGTGGATCTGGAGCGTCAGATTACCATGATTGAGGCTGCCGTGCAGTCCGGCGCGCAGGCGCTGGTTATCTCCGCCAGCAGCTCCGACGGCGTAATCCCCGCGATTCAGGCAGCGAGGGACGCGGGCCTGAAGATCGTCAACTTCGACACGCGCATCAGCGATAAAACGCTGGTTGATGCATTCGTCGGCGGCGACGACGAAGCCGGCGCCTATAAAGCCGGCAAGTACATCTGCGAACAGCTGGGCGGCGAAGGCGAAGTAGCCGTGATCACCGGCCTGCTGGAGCAGTCCACCGGCGTGGACCGCCGTGCCGGGTTCCTGCGCGCCTGCGCCGAGTACCCCAACATCCAGGTCGTGGCCGAGCAGGGCGCCGAGTGGTCCTCTGACAAGTCTTTCAACGTTATGACCAACATCCTGACCGCTCATCCCAACCTGAAGGGTGTATTCGCCTGCAACGACCAGATGGCCGTCGGCATGGTGAACGCTGCCGAAGCCGCCGGTAAACAGCCGGATGATCTGATCCTGGTCGGGTACGACGGCATTATCGACGCTGTGAATATGGTGATGGAAGGACGCTTGGACGCGTTCGTATCACTGCCGAACCTGGACGAAGGCGCGATGGGCGTTAAGCTTGCCACCGCTCTGGTCCTTAACCCCGATTACACCTATAACCGCGAGATTCTCTACGATTGCACGCTGGTTACCAAGGATTTCATCGAAGGCATGACCGATCAGACCATTTACGAATATGCCGCCGAGCGTTTCCCGCTTCGCGGATTGACCGAGAAAGGGTATTGATCCGTCGTAGAACCGTTTGAAGGGGGCGGCCCTGCCCGGAAGTGCGCGGGCCGCCTCCCGCTTTATGGGAAGTGCGCGGTATATCCGAAAAGAGGTGAACGAAGGTGGACGAAACGACAATATTGGACATGAAGGATATCTGCAAGACTTTTCCGGGGGTCGTTGCCCTTGACCATGTATCGCTGAAACTGAATCGGGGCGAGGTGGTCGCCCTGCTGGGAGAAAACGGGGCTGGAAAATCGACGCTGGTGAAAGTGCTCAGCGGCGCGTATACGCGGGACGAAGGCGAAATCGTGCTCGATGGTCAGGCTCTGCCGAAGCAGTATACAACCATGGAGGCCAGGGCGTTCGGAATCTCCATTATCTATCAGGAATTGAGCCTGATGAACGAACTGACCGTGATGGAAAACATATATATGTGCCACGAACCGCGGCGATTCGGCGCGGTGATCAATTTTAAGCAGATGGAAAAAGGCGCGGTTGAGCAGCTTGCAAAGCTCAACGCGAATTATATCGCCCCCGACGCGAAGATTAAGGACCTGCATCTGCCTCAAAAACAGCTGGTGGAGATTGCCAAGGCGCTTGCGCTGGAGTGCAAGGTGCTGATTATGGACGAGCCGACCACGTCGCTTACGGTGGAGGAATCCGCCAACCTGTTTCAGGTGATCACGATGCTCAAACAGCATGGGATCGCCGTTATCTATATTTCCCACCGGCTGGATGAGATCTTCAAGATCTGTGACCGCGCGGTGGTGATGCGCGACGGCAGGATCGTGGGCGACCGCTGTATCGGCGAGTGCGGCGAAGATGATATCATCGATATGATGACGGGCAAACTGCTTGCGACGGAGCAGATCAGCCGCAGGCAGTTCTCCCCGGACGCACCCGTGGCGCTGGAGCTGCAACACATGTCGGACGGCGGCTTCATCAGCGACCTATCGCTTAAGGTCTACGAGAACGAGGTGCTGGGTATTGGCGGACTCATCGGCTCCAAGCGTACGGAACTGTTCCGCATGGTATGCGGGATCGACCGTATGGAAGCGGGAAAGGTGATCATTCAGGGCCGGGAAAAAACCATCTCTTCGCCCTGCGAAGCGAAAGCGAACGGACTGGGGTATCTGAGCGAGAACCGCAAGGAGGATGGCCTGTCGCTGGGGCTTAGCCTGGAAGAAAACACGATCCACTGCGACATCGAAAAGGCGGCCGACCACGGTGTGATCCACTGGAAAAAGGTCCGCGCCATCGCAAAGGAATACATTTCCAAAATGAAAACCAAGGGTTTCCCGGAGATGCTGGTGATGAACCTTTCCGGCGGCAACCAGCAGAAAGTGGCGATTGCTAAATGGCTGTACGCCGATTGCCACCTGCTGGTTTTCGACGAGCCGACGCGAGGCATCGACGTGGCGGCGAAGGCGGAAATCCACCATCTGATCCGCGAGTTCGCCGCGGAGCCGGGCAACGCGGCCGTTGTAATCTCCTCGGAGGCCAACGAACTGTTGCAGGTCAGCGACCGCATTCTTGTAATGTCCCGCGGCAAGATTATGAGCGAGCTGACGGGCGATGAAATCAACCAGACCAATCTGGTCCGGGATATAACGACAAAGGGCAGGTGAACCTCTTGAAAGACACGCATTCCAAATTTAAGCGCATTCTGGTCGGCAACCTAGGCACCTTTCTGGTGCTTGTTGCGCTGATGGCCGTATTCAGTTTCCTGTCCGGCGCGTTTCTGACCACCAGCAACCTTTCTAACCTTCTGGTGCAAAGCGCCACCAACGCCATTATCGCCGTGGGCATGACGTTCGTGATCGTTTCGGGCAACATTGATATCTCCGTTGGTTCTACGCTGGCGGCGTCCAGCTGCATCGGCGCCTCAGTGATGGTGAACACCGGCAGCATTTTCGTGGGTGTGCTGGCCGCGCTGATCGCCGGTATCCTGCTGGGCCTCTTTAACGGCACGCTGGTTGCCTATCTGGGCTTCCCGCCGTTCATCGTTACGCTGGCCACGATGTGGCTGTTCCGCGGGTTTGCATACCTGTACACCAACGGCATCTCGATCAACGGGCTGCCGAAGAGCATGCTGCAGCTGGCACGGGGCAGCGGCTTCCTGCTGCCCAACGTGGTCTGGGTGATCATCGTGATTTATTTGATCTGTCACTTTATGCTGCAAAAGACCACTTACGGCCGTAAAATCTGTGCCGTGGGCGATAACGCCGAGGCGGCGCGGCTTTCCGGCATCAACAACCGCCGGATTGTGCTGACGGTGTTCGCCCTGTCCGGGCTGTTCGCCGCCCTCAGCGGCATCGTATACATGTCCCGCCTCAACTCCGGGCAGCCGATCGCCGGTCAGTCCTACGAAATGTATGCCATCGCCGCGGCCGTTATCGGCGGCGCGAGCCTGACAAAGGGCGGCATCGGCAACCTGGTTGGCACGCTGATCGGCGCCATTTTCATCGCGGCGCTGCAAAACGGGCTGACGATCATGAACGTAAGCACCTACTGGCAGCAGGTCTGCATGGGGCTTGTGGTGCTGCTGGCTGTCGGCCTCGACCGTCTGCGCAAGACGGTGATCTGAGAAATTTATCAATCGGGAGGGTATAACGATGAAACAGGTACAGAATATTCCGGAAAAAATGAACGCCGTCATGTGCTATGGCCCGCTGGATTACCGCTACGAGCAGGTGCCGGTGCCCAAGATCAGCGAGGACGAAATTCTCGTCAAGGTGGAGGCCTGTGGCATCTGCGCCGGTGATACAAAGAGCTACCATGGCGCCGCGATGTTCTGGGGCGGCGGTGTGCTGCCGCGCTGGAACGATCCGCCCTGCGTTGCCGGACACGAGTTTATCGGCACGGTGGCCGCCATCGGCGACAACGCCGCCCGGAAACACGGCCTGGAGCTGGGCGACCGCGCGATTGCCGAGCAGATCGTCCCCTGCGGCGAATGCCGGTTCTGCAAGAGCGGCGAATACTGGATGTGCCAGACTCAGCACATTCATGGACACCAGAAGGTGGTTGCCGACGGCGGCATGGCCCAGTACATCAAATACGGCCCGAACGACGTCGTGCATAAAGTGCCCAAGAGCATTCCCGCCGAGCAGGCGGCGATGATTGAGCCGCTGTCCTGCTCCGCCCACACCATTGAGCGCGCGCACATCGGGCTTAACGACGTGGTGGTGGTGGCCGGCATGGGGCCGATCGGGCTTTGCAAGCTGCAGTACGCTAAAATGAAAAATCCCAAACTGCTGATTGCGATCGACGTGAAACCCAAGCGGCTGGAACTGGCCAAAAAACTCGGCGCGGACGTGGTGCTGAATCCCGCCACAGACGACACTGTGGCCGAGGTGCGCAAGCTTACGGACGGCTACGGCTGCGACATCTACATCCATTGCTCCGGCCATCCCTCGGGCGTGATCGCGGGGCTGGATATGCTGCGCAAACACGGAACATTCGTGGAGTTCAGCGTGTTCGGCGCGGAAACCTCCGTGGACTGGAGCATTATCGGCGACCGGAAGGAACTGACAATCTACGGCGCGCACATCAGCGGCCTGGACGGCTATGAAATCGCCATCCGCACGCTGGCGGACGGCTCCATCAAGGTCGACGACATCGTAACCCACAAGTTTGCCCTTAAGGATTGGAAGCAGGCGTTCGACCTTGCTTACGCCGGGGACGATTCCATCAAAGTGGTGCTTGTGCCGGATATGGACTGACGTACCGCCGCGGGGCGAAAACCGGGGCTTCCATCCGTCGGCATGGAAGCCCCTTTCATTTGACGCTGGGAGGCGACGAACGTTGAACGACGCGGAACTGAAACGAAAAGCCTACGCAATCCGCCGCACGGCGCTGGAGATGATCGCGCGCGCGAAAACGGGGCATGTGGGCGGAGATTTTTCCGAGGCGGATCTCCTGACGACCCTGTTTTATGAAGTGCTCCGAAAAGACCCGCACAACCCTAAATGGCCGGAGCGCGACCGATACATCCAAAGCAAGGGGCATTGCGTGGAGGTATATCTCGCCATTCTGGCAGACCTGGGTTATTTTCCCCGGGAGGAGCTGAACACCTACTCGGCTTTCGGGTCCCGGCTGATCGGCCATCCGAACAACAAGGTGCCGGGCGTGGAGATGAACTCCGGCGCGCTGGGGCACGGGCTGTCCGTTGGGGTGGGGATGGCGATCGCCGGGAAGATGGACCGGAAGGACTACCACGTTTATGTGCTGATGGGCGACGGCGAACAGGAGGAAGGCTCCGTTTGGGAGGCGGCCATGGCGGCCGCGAACTACAAGCTGGACAACCTGACGGCGATCGTGGACCGCAACCGGCTCCAGATCAGCGGCCCGACGGAGAGCGTGATGAATCTGGAGCCTTTTCGTGCGAAATGGGAGGCTTTCGGTTTCCACGTGGTGGAGATCGACGGGCACGACTACGGCGCGATCCGCGGGGCGCTGACCCTGCGGCAGCCCGGCAGCCCTGTGCTGGTGATTGCCGATACCGTGAAGGGCAAGGGCATCTCCTACATGGAGAACGTCGCTTCCTGGCACCACGGCATTCCCGATGAGGCGCAGCTGAAACAGGCGATCCGGGAACTGGAGGAGGTGATCGACCGTGGCTGAGACGATGGCTTCGGTCAGGCAGGCCATTTGCCAAACACTGCTGGAACTGGCCGAACAGGATCGCGACATTGTTGTTCTGGCAAGCGATTCCCGCGGCTCGGCGAGCCTCGCACCCTTTGCGAAGGCATATCCCGAACGGTTTGTAGAGGTGGGAATTGCCGAGCAGGATCTGGTGGGTATCGCCGCGGGGCTGGCCCATTCCGGAAAGAAACCGGTGGCCGCATCGCCCGCCTGCTTTTTAACGATGCGCGCCATCGAGCAGGTGAAGGTGGACGTGGCTTACTCCCGAATGCCTGTGCTGCTCTATGGGATCAGCGGCGGGCTGAGCTACGGCGCGCTGGGCATGACGCACCACAGCCTGCAGGACATCGCAACGCTTTGCGCGATCCCGGGGATCGATGTGATGCTGCCCGCAGACCAGTACGAGGCGGCAGCGATGGTGCGCGAATGGATGGCGAACCCGCGGCCTGCCTACCTGCGCGTGGGGCGCAACCCCGTGCCGGACGTTTTCGGGGAAGAAAACTGCAACTACGTCCCCGGCAGGGCGACGGTGCTGCGGGAAGGCGGAGACGCCTGTGTGATCGCCGTGGGCGAGATGGTTTACCCGGCGAGGGAGGCCGCCCGGATGCTCGCGCAGGAAGGCGTTGAGGTACGGGTGCTCGACATGCATACCGTAAAACCGCTGGACGAGCAGGCTGTGCGCGAGGCGTGCGATACCGGCCTGATCGTGACCATGGAGGAGCACAGTTGCTTCGGCGGCCTGGGAAGCCTTGTGTGCCAGGCGGTGTGCGGCTTCCGGCCCACACCCGTCCGGGTGCTGGCCGTGCCGGACGAGCCGGTGATCACCGGTACAAGCGCGCAGGTGTTCGCCCACTATGGGCTGACGGCCGGGCACCTTGCGGATGTGATCCGTGAGGGATTGGGCGGAAACAGAGAAAGGAGGGGATAGCATGTATATCCTTGCGGTCGATCAAAGCACCAGTTCCACCAAGGCGATCCTGTTCGATCAGGAACTTCGGCTGGTGGGGCGCAGCAATCAGGAGCACCGGCAAATCTATCCGCAGGCCGGCTGGGTGGAACACGATCCGCTGGAAATTTATGAAAACCTGAAAACAGCCGTCGCGAAGGTACTGGAAAAAACCGGCGTATCCCCGAAGGATATTCAGTGCCTGAGCCTTTCCAACCAGCGGGAGACAACCCTGATCTGGGACGCGGACACGGGGCTGCCTGTGTACAACGCCATCGTTTGGCAATGCGGCCGCGCGGCCGGAATTACCGGGCGGCCGGAGATGCAGCAGCGCAAAACGGAGGTCGCACAAAAAACGGGGCTGACCCTCTCCCCGTATTTCTGCGCCGCCAAAGCCGCGTGGATCGTTGAAAACGTCGATCTTCGGGGCAAACGTCCGCTTTTCGGCACGGTCGACGCGTGGTTGGTGTGGAAGCTGACGGGCAACCACCTGACGGATTACACCAACGCCTCCCGTACGCAGCTGTTCAATCTGCATACGCTCACATGGGACGACGAGCTGATTTCGCTGTTCGGCCTGCAGGGCGTGGCGTTTCCTGAAGTGATCGATTCCAACGGGTTTTTTGGCGAAACGACGCTGGACGGCCTGTTCGACCGGCCGATTCCGCTGGTGGGCGTGCTGGGGGATTCACATGGGGCGATGCTGGGCCAGCAATGCTGGCAGAGCGGTATGGGCAAAGCTACCTTCGGCACCGGTACGTCGGTCATGATGAACATCGGGGAGAAGCCGCTGCTGTCCAACCGGGGTGTGGCTACCTCGATCGCCTGGGGGCTGAACGGCCGGGTGGAATACGTGTTTGAAGGGAATATCAACTGCACGGGAGATACGCTGAGCTGGCTTAAAAATAATCTGGGCATCCTGCCGGACGCGAAAAGCTCGGAAGCGTATGCGAGGGGCGTTCCCGGCTCGCAGGGCGTCTATCTGGTGCCCGCGTTTACGGGCCTCGGCGCGCCGTATTACGACAGCGGCGCCCGCGCGTTGATCTGCGGGCTGTTCCGCGACGCGGGCAAGGAGCACATAGTACGCGCGGCGCTGGAGGCAATCGCCTACCAGGTGCGGGATGTGGTGGACCCCATGGTACAGGATGCGAACCGGAGGTTTGAGGAGCTCCGGGTAGATGGGGGCCCAACCGGAAACGCGTTTTTAATGCAGTTCGTGGCGGATATGCTCGATACGCGCATCGTGCGTGCCGACATCGAGGAGCTTTCCGCGCTGGGCGCAGCCTGCGCGGGCGGGCTGGGCACCGGGATGTTCGGCGGGCTGGACGAACTGGCGAAGCTGCGCCGCACGAAAGAGGAATATGTACCGCGCATGAGCCGGGACGAGGCCGACGCGCTGTATAGCGGTTGGAAAAAGGCGGTTGCCAGAGCACGGGAATCACAGTTCTAACGCGGATCGGAGAGCGTTGCCGATTCGCAGTTTCAAATGTTATACAGAGAATTTACTTTACCGGCATGCGTTTGCCAATAAAAAGGGATAACAACCAGGATTGAGCGCAAAAAAGAACCTGTTGAAAAAGGGAGTATTTGCTCGAGCAAAACAGGTTCTCATGGAACCGATAGCACCTAGATTGCCCAAAGAGGATGGCTCCGGCCATCCTCTTTGGGTAATCGGAAAACATTCCTCCGGAGCACACGGGAGCTTTTTCCTAATTATAGATTGGGTTCCTACGCTTAAACGGGGCGATTTTCTTTTTATTATATCTGTCTGGCATCCGTTTCCGGACGATTTCCCGCGCCTCGGGTGTTGGGCTGTCTGCGCGGAAACAGCTTTTCGCGTTCGTTCTTCTATGCGACCATCGCCAAAATGATATGATGACGCGATGCTTTTGCGAGCTATAAAATCCTGCGACAAGGGCGCTCCCCCGTAATGCGGGGGAGCGCCTTTGCCAATTGTTGCAAACGAGAATAAGTCCTTCAAAATAAAAAGCGACACCGAATGATCGGCCGTTGATTTGGCGCTGCGATTTGACTGTGTTTCCCGCACACCCATCCGCCCGGTTTTTCGAGCGTTACCGTATTCCAACCGTTCTCTGCGGTGACGACCCGGCCGTAGGATGCGCCGTCTTGTGAGACGATAATGACGCGCGGTGGGGTCGGCGTGCTGCTGCACGTGCTGGGCACAGGGCTGATGTAACTATATTGGGTAGGGTTGGGTGTGGTTTATCGAAAAGAGCGGATGCTCGTCGCTGTGTCAGATTCCAATGGCCTGGGGGCGAGACGGCTCCTTAACTTGCTCGGCGCCGTATTCTCTATTTCATGTCGTCAGATAATGCTCTGTTCGATACAGACATGATATTCACGCGCGGTGTGGGCTTAGAAATTACGAGCGTAATGAAAACGTCGGGGCGGGAGACGCGGTCCCGCTTTATTTTTTCATGCGCTTTCGTGTGGTGCGTTATCGTGGCGGCTAGTGCGGTCTGGAGGTCGAGCATGGGCCATTGCTTTTCGCGGCGATGGGCTTGCCGCAGGCTGCGGCCGGCAACTGCCGCTTTTTCATGGATACTCGCATACGGCAGCCTTGCCGCGCTTTTCCCTTGAAAAGCCCATTCGGCACGCGCCGAAGCACGGGCGCGTTGGCGCCGTATCGCGCGCTGCCGCAACAGACGGATTACGCCTGAATTGATGTATTCGGAAGGATAAGAAACAGGCGAGAGCGAAAATGTTTAGTAAGATCGATGCGATTAATGGCGTATGCATACCGCTGGCACGGAGCTTTAGCACCGCTGTGCAGTGAGCGGAAAACAAAGGAGGCAGCAATGGATGGATGAGCTGGCGGCATTTTCATTGCTATCGGATGTATATCCAACACAGCAAAGCCTGTATACTGAAATAATCAACCTTCGGGCGATCCTCAACCTGCCGCGCGGCACGGAGCATTTTATCAGCGACATTCACGGGGAGTATGAAACGTTCTGCCACATTCTTAACAACTGCTCGGGGGTGATCCGCGAAAAGGCGGAGCGGCTGTTTGGCACGAAAATCAGCCGCGACGAGCTGAACGAGTTGCTCACGCTGATTTATTATCCGAATGAAAAGCTATCCCGCCTGCACGCGGAGGGGAAAACAACGGATGCCTGGTATGCGACCACCATTGGTTATCTGGTGCGCATAAGCCGCGACCTTAGCAGCAAGTATACGCGTTCCAAGGTCCGTAAGGCCATGCCGCCCGATTATGCTTATGTTCTGGACGAGCTGCTGCACGCTCAGCCCGATGAGGATGACAACCAGTTCGTCTACCATCAAAAGATACTGGAGACGATGATTTCCCTTGGCACGGGCGACGAGTTTATCGTTGCGCAGTGCGGGCTTATCAAGCGACTGGCTGTGGATAAGCTACATATCATCGGCGACGTATACGACCGGGGGCCGCATGCGGAACGCATTATGGACCTGCTGATGAAGCACCACGCGGTCGATTTTGAGTGGGGCAACCACGACGTTCTGTGGATGGGGGCGGCGCGCGGCAGCGAGGTGTGCGTCGCGGCGGCGGTGCGTAACTGCCTGCAATACGATAACCTGTCCATCCTCGAAAGCGGCTATGGGATCAGCCTGCGCCCGCTGGTGCTGTTCGCGCAGGAAACATACCCCATGCTGCCGCTCCGCGACGCGTTGCTGCATGCCGTGACGGTGATGATGTTCAAGCTGGAAGGCGAGCTGATTGCACGCAACCCTGATTTTCACATGGACGGGCGGAGGCTGCTTCACCGTATCGCGCAGGGAGAGCGCACATTGAGACTTGAGGGTGAGGACTGGCCTGTGATCGAACATCCCCTGCCAACCGTGCGGCCGGACGCGCCGTATCTTTTAACCGAGAACGAACGACGGGTGATGCATACGCTCACCCATTGCTTTTTACATAGTGAGCGGCTGCAGGCGCACAGCGACTTTCTGAATCAGCGCGGGCGTCTGTTCCGCGTGGAGGACGGCAGCCTGCTTTTCCACGGCTGCGCCCCTATGACGGAAAACGGTGACTTTGCTGCGGAGATGTTCGATGGGCGGGCGTACAGCGGACGAACGCTGATGCAATACGACGAGCAGATGGTCCGCCACGCTCACGAGCAGGGTGAGAAAAAGGCCGTTGATTTTCTGTGGTATCTGTGGTGCGCGGAACGCTCGCCCGTTTGCGGGCGGCGGATTCGCACGTTTGAACGTTACTTTCTGCGAAACCCAAAGGGCTGGGACGAGCCGATGGACGCCTATTACCGCTACTGCGAAACGGTCTCCGGCTGCCGGAAGGTGCTGCACGAATTCGGTCTGGATTCGCCTGAAGCGCACATTATCAACGGCCATACGCCTATCCGCACCAAGGACGGCGAAAGCCCGCTCAAGGCGGAAGGCAAGCTGATTGTAATCGACGGCGGTTTCTGCCGCCCTTTACAAAAGCGTACAGGCATCGCGGGATACACACTCATCGTCAACTCCCACGGCATGCGCCTTTCGGCGCACCAGCCGTTTACCTCCATTGCCGCCGCTCTGGATGGCAACGACGATATACACAGCGATTCGAACGAGTTTTTTCGCTTTCGCAAGCGCGTAATGGTAGCGGATACCGACAACGGCAGAAATATCCAAAGCCGTATCGAGGTGCTGGAACAGCTGTTGAAGGCGTATCGGGATGGAACGATCGCGGTTAAAGAAAAGCGAGGGCGCTGAAGCGAAGGCCAGTACATCCATGGCCTTCCACTGTGCACGTTCGTTGCGAGTCAAAGGTATCGCCCGTTGTTGCGTGCCGGTTTCTCAATGGCTTGGGGAAACCGGGCTCGAAACAACTTTATTAACGACTGTATGGATTATGGGGACGAAGTATATTGCGATCAAAAAGGCTTCTAAAAGTGTAAAAAAGCGGGACGGAACAATCCCGGTTATGAAGGAGCAATGGAAACGCTGAAGCGATTGTTTGGAATACGGTCATTCCGCTTCGCTGTCCCGTACTTGGTTTGCGGCGTCGGGCCGGACACTGGTTGCTTTAATTCTTGTAAAGCGTTTCCTGTGTGAAGTACCGTTAACTGTTCATTTACGGATGCGCCCTTGCACCTGAGGGATCGCCGATCGCGTCGTCGATTTACGAGGCTTTTTCTGCTTGACTGTCCAACCGGTACGGTAGTCCCACGAGACGCTTGTTTATGTTTGCGTATGCCTATTGGCGCCTCCTATACGAATACTTCTACAGCATCCGCAAAGGAAGCGCCAACGACTAGATTTTTCTATAATGCGGTGCCCGATTGTGCCGGAACGGACGGCTGGACGATGGTCCTTCGTTTGCATTTAATGATCTGTTCCGACGAGCCGCCTATTTTCGGATGTGGGCAAGCAGAATATCAGCTGTGGCGAGCAGAACTTTCTCGGCGGATGCTTGATGCTCCTGTTGGTAGTGCTCGGCGCGGGGGAGCATTCTCTCCGCAAGGCCGAACAGGGTGTTGATTAAAATGGAAGTGTAGAACAACGGGTTTTCCAACGGGCGTATACTGCCGTCGGCCAAACCTTCAAAAAGGAACTGTGCGGTTCGGTGCAACATGCGGTTGATGGTTTCCATATATTCGTTCGCCTCTGGGATGTCGGGGTAGTCCCCGCGAAAAATCGAGTCGAATTCGCTGAGGAAACTAACGATTTCGATATTATTGCAAAGCATGGAAGTAAAATGATGGGTAAACTCACAGAGCTTTTCGTAACCGTTTAAGCTACTGTTGGTCACGAAAGCAATATTCTGATTGGTTAAATCCTGTAAAACTTCCGAAGCGATCAGGAAAGCGAGCTGGTTTTTATCCGGAATGTAACGGTATAGCGTGCTGCGGCTTAAACCGGCCTCTGCGGCGATGCTTTTCATTTCGGTTGCGGTGATGCCGTTCCTTAAGAAAAGGGATTTGGCAATACGGGTAAGGGCGGGTTTAATTTCGTCGGAGGCCGGTCTGGTGCTTTTCATGTTTTACTCCTTAGGCAATTTCAATGTACTCTTTTTATAGCACGAGTGGCTGTAATTGTCAATGAAAAGAGACACGTGTATCTTTATATAACGCACGATTGCATAATGCAATTATGAAAAATAACCATAATTCGCTGTACATTTTCTCGAATAGGTATTGACATTGTTGAATAGTGGTGTTATATTGCCGATATGGACATCGAATCGCATACATTTAAAGAGACACGCGTCTCACAAATAACAAAACACGTGTACGGAGAAGAATAAATGGACACCGGAAAAATACGTAATATGGTAGATGCAATGAGCTTTGAGGAAAAACTGACTTTGATGCACGGAAAACTGGGAGACCCTTATGGGGCGAACCAGGCGGGGCATGTTCCGGGAATCAAACGGTTGGGAATACCCGATATATTTTTATGCGACGGCGAATCGGGGGTTGACGTTCTGTGGGAAGCTACCGCGTTTCCGGCCAAGGTGGCGCTTGCCGCCACGTTTGACACCGCTTCCGCAGAGGAATACGGAGAGGCGCTCGGCCTTGAAACCCGGGCCGCCGGCATGCATGTAATCCTTTCTTCCCGCGTGAATATTGCGCGCGACCCGCTTGCGCAGATCGGGGAGAGCAACGGAGGAAATTTCCAGACGCTGGGGGAGGACCCCGTGCTGAACGGCCGGATGGCGCGCGCCGAAGTAAAGGGCGTTGAGAAGGATCACAACGCTATCGCAAACCTGAAACAGTTCTTCGGCTCCAGCACAGGCACCTCTCAGGGCGCGGAAAACAGCGTGATTGACGAGCAAACCATGTTCGATGTTTATTTGTGGCCGTTTGAAATGGTCATCCGTTCGGGCGTGGGTTCTCTGATGACCAATTACAATCAGGTAAACGGAAAATGGACCTATCGCTGGTCGGAGATTTTAGACGGCGTATTGCGGAGGCAATGGGGTTTCAACGGCATTGTGGTAAACGACTGGTGCTGTCTTTATTCTCCCAGGGCGGTCAAAGGCGGGGTTACGCTGGAGATGCCCGAGGATTACGCCTATGGAAAACGGTTGGCGGAGGCGCTGGATAACGGCGACGTAACCATGGAGGAGATTGACCGCTGTGTAACGGCTTATCTTCAAACGCTGGAACGTTTCAGCATGCTCCATGAGGCGCGGATTCCCGGCCCAATTGGCGTGGAAATCGAACAGAAGCACATCCCGATTGCGAGGAAGCTTGCGGCGCGTTCCGCCGTTCTGCTGAAAAACGACGGCGTGCTGCCGCTGAATGCCGAAAAAGAG
This sequence comes from Eubacteriales bacterium, assembly GCA_028692205.1. The sequence goes on along the minus strand of JAQUXV010000001.1, from coordinate 22,902 downwards.
AAAATCGCGATGATCGGCCCGGGAGCCGCCGCGGTTGCCATGCCGGTGTTCAAGGAGGCGGCCTACGGATTCTCCGACCGGAAACAATCGCCGCTGCATGCTATACGGGAGTTGACGGGCAGGGATATCCCTTTCGCCGAAGGAACCGATATGGAAGGCGAGCTAATTCCCGCGGCATCGCTTAGCCGCCTTATGTGCTATCGTACACGCTACGAGAGCGATCCGATGGAAAAACGCGATCTGGGAAGGCTTCCCCCTCCGATGGCAGGGGAATCCCCCACGGAGATCGAGGCTATTGATTTCCAAGGAGAGAAGGCGTTGACTCCGCTGACCGAGCCGGACGAATATTACCTCTTTCAGGGTACGCTGACGCCGAAAGAAACGGGTTGGCACCGGCTGTCGCTTCAAACGGCGATCCCCGATCTGGAAGCGCATGCCCGCAACCATATTACCAATAAGGAAATGTTCTGCTTCACGTCCGGCAATTTGTATCTTCTGCAGGACGGTCAATACCGTTGCATCGGCATTGGCACCAGAACCGCTATGAACGGCGGCATTGTCGCCAATTCGGACGTGGTGCCCTGCCATGACGGCTGGAACAACGCCGCGGGATTTATCTGGCTGGAAGCCGGAGTGCCGTATGAGATAGCGGCTACCGCGACAAATCTGTATCATGATCCGGTTGAGGTCAGGCTTTGCTGGTCGACCCCTTCGAAGCGGAAGGCGATGAGGGATCAGGCGATAGCATTGGCTGCCTCTGTTGATGTGCCGGTGGTTTTTGCATGGCACAAAAGCCCGTCGTCCAAACTGGAATTGCATGAGGAACAGAACGAATTGATTGAGGACGTCGCGATGGCGAACCCCCGCACCGTTGTTGTAATCAACAGCGGCGATCCGGTTGCGATGCCGTGGCTGGACAAAGTGTCGGCTGTGCTGGAAATGTGGTTTCCCGGGCAGGAGGGCGGTTATGCCACGGCGGATGTTCTGCTTGGTTTTGAGGATGCGGGCGGTCGGCTGCCCGTTACTTTCCCCGTCAGGGCGGAGGATACCGCGCCCCATGCGCCGGGTTATCCGGAGCGCTGCGCACCGTGCGGAAAAGTACCCAGGGATGATCGTATTGCGGAGCGTTCGGCGGTCTTTTCGGAGGGCGTTAATGTGGGCTATCGCTGGCTGAACAGGGAGAAAATTAAGCCGCTGTTCCCATTTGGGCACGGGCTGAGCTATACGAACTTCCAACTGAGCCTGCTTGAGATGGTTAAAACATCGGAGGGCGGCGTGAAACTTCTGTGCAGTGTAAGAAACTGCGGAAGCCGAAACGGGATCTGTGTTGTCCAGTGCTATCTGGGCGCCCCGCAGAACGTGCCGGAAGGGGTTCAGGTAGCGTCGAAAGCGCTGGCGGCATTTACATCGGTGGAACTGGATGAAGGAGAAGAACGCAGGGTGGAAATGGGAATTGATCCCGAGAGCTTTACCTATTGGGATGTTAATGAACATTGCCGAAAACGCCTGCAGGGCGAACGTCCCCTCTGGCTTGGATTCTCTTCCGAAAACCTGCCGATTTCCCGAATGATCTGTTTTCCATAATCAATAGACCCCGTTGATACCGTGGGAGGTGAACGATGCGAAATCGACGGAACCAGGGTTGACGGTCTGAATAGGGTGCGATATCCAATGCTTTATTAATGGAAAGAAGGTTGTTTTATGAAAAGAATCCTGTCTATGGCTTTGGCTTTGGCAATGCTGATGATGATGTGCGTTTCCCTGCCGGCAATCGCGGAGGAGAAAAGCTATACCATTGCTGTTTCTTTGAATGATGCCGATGAATACCGTACCCAGTGGCTGAACACCTTTACCGCGGAATGCGACGCCAAGGGTTATAAAGTCATTTCCACCAACGCTGCAAACGATGCCAGCAAGCAGATTTCCGATGTGGAGAGCCTGCTTCTCCAGAAGCCGGATGTGGTTGTGATGCACGCCTACAGTGCCGACGGCGCGGGCCCCGCGTTGGACGCGATTGAGGCTGCCGGTGTTCCCTGCGTGTTGTTTGATTTTGATGTGACCGCGGATAACTACACGACGCAGGTTGCCGACAAGCAATCCACGTATGGTGAAGTGCAGGCTCAGTACATCAAAAACTGGCTGGCCGAAGATCCTTCCCGCGAACTGCATTTGGGCTACATCGTCGGCATGTACTCCATGGAAGGCGCTATGCCCCGCCGCGACGGCCTTTACGCCGCGCTGAACATTGAGACCCCCGAAGCGGAAGCGGAAGGCAACTGGAGTGCGAACGACGCGATGGCGATTGCTGAGGACTGGCTGCAGGCTTATCCCGACATGAACGTGTTTGCCTGCATGAGCGACGATATGGCGATCGGTGTTATTCAGGCGCTGGTTGCGGCCGGCAGGAACATGGATGACGTGCTCGTTCTGGGCGTAGACGGCACCGACGCCGCAAAGCTTTACCTGGAAAGCGGCGAGCTGGACGCTACCGCTGCCCGTGACGTAGGCATTGAAACGGCGTTCACGCTGGAAACCTGCGAAAAGATTCTGGCCGGTGAAACGGTTGACAAGCATGTTGAGCCCATGGGCATCTCTCTGCTGACCAAGGAAGATTTCGCCAAGTAATCGCGTTTTGTGCGGAGCCGCTTTCAAGGCGGCTCCGCACCCGGATTAAGCCGTGGAGGTCGTTATGAGCGAGGCAAACATACTAGAGATGCACGACATATCTATGCATTTCCCGGGCGTCATTGCGCTGGATCATGCGCAGCTTTCTTTGCGCAAGGGCGAAGTGCTTGGATTGATTGGTGAAAACGGAGCGGGCAAGTCCACAATGATGAACATTTTGTTAGGCTCGCTTAAACCCACGAATGGGGAAATGGTTTTCAAAGGAAAACCTTATGCGCCGAAATCCCCGTCGGACGCGTTGAACGCCGGCATCTCTATGATCCATCAGGAAGTTAGCCTGGTGCCTGGAATGTCGGTGATGGAGAATATATGGATCGGACGTGAGAAAGAATTTTCCCGTCATGGGATTTTGGATATAAAAAAGCGTTTGCAAAAGACAAAGAAAATGATGGACGAGCTTGATGTGCAGATCGACCCCGCAAAACAGGTGGGGCAGTTGTCCATCGCTACCATGCAGCTGGTGGAAGTGCTGCGGGCGGTTTCCTACAACTCTGACGTTATTATTATGGATGAACCTACGTCGGCGCTGACCGACGTGGAGATTCAGAAGCTGTATAAAATTATACGGAAGCTGGCTGCAAACGGCACCTCCATCATCTATATTTCCCACAAGCTGGAGGAACTGTTCGACGTCTGCGGACGCGTAACGGTGTTTCGTGACGGTAGATTTATCGCGACGAAGCAGATAGACGAAATTGACCAGAAGCAACTGGTCAGCATGGTTGTCGGGCGCGAGCTGAAAGACATGTACCCGAAGGAAAAAATTGATATCGGCGATACGGTATTCTCCTGTAAAAATCTCCGGCGCGCGGACAGCTTTCAGGATGTATCCTTCGAGGTCCACGCCGGTGAAATCCTGGGCTTTTGCGGCTTGATGGGCGCGCAGCGCTCCGAGATTATGCAAAGCATCTTTGGGCTGGATCCGCTGGATGGCGGCGAAATATACCTTCACGGTCAAAAAATCAGCAACCAGAATCCCGGCAAAGCGATTCAAAACCATTTTGCTTTGGTTACCGAGGATCGCCTCCGCCGGGGAGGCATCCATACGCTTTCTATCCGGCTTAACCTCTCGCTGGCTTTCCTGAAGAGCGTTTGCAAACGGGGCTTTGTCGACAACAAAGCTGAATTGGAAGCATGCCGGAGTATGGTGGGCAAAATGCGCATCAAGCTGGTATCCATCAACGATCCGTTTGGCTCCCTCAGCGGAGGCAACCAGCAGAAGGTTATCATCGGACGTTGGATGCTGACAAAACCGGACGTATTAATTCTGGATGAACCCACGCGCGGCGTGGATGTTGGCGCGAAGGCGGAAATTTATCGGCTGATCGGGCAACTGGCAAAAGAGGGAAAAGCCATCATTATGGTTTCGTCCGAGCTGCCCGAGCTGATGGGCCTGAGCGACCGCATCATCGTGGTGCGGGAGGGGCGGCTGGTCGCAAGCGTGCCGCGCGACCAATTTGATCAGGACAGACTGATGGGTTACGCGTTTGGCGTAAACGACTAGGAGGTATAGCATGGACAATCGACAGGAGAACTTTCGCGGCAAACTAATGGGGTTTGCGCTGAATAACAAGGCGCTGCTGATTCTGGTTGTGTTGATGATCGTAGCGCAATTTGCTTCCCATGGCCTGTTTCTGACATATGCGAATCTAAGCTCTGTTTCCCGTCAGGTGGCGGTTTCCATGTTGCTTGGGTTTGGGTTTACGGTTGTGCTTGCCTCCGCCGGATTGGATTTGTCCGTTGGCACGATGCTCAGTTGCGTCGGCGTGCTGTATGCGATCTACTCAAAGGGAATGCCGCTGGCGTTTGCCATTGTTCTTGCGCTGATGAGCGGCGCGGCGCTTGGGCTGTTCAACGGTGTGATTTCGGTTAAGCTCAAGTTGACGCCGTTTATCGTAACGCTGGCGACAGCTCAGATTTTTAAGAGCATCGCCTACCTGCTCACCAACGGTAAATCCGTCACGGGCGTTGGCCCGGCCGTAAAATACGTTGGACAGGGCCTGCTGTTCGGCGTGGTTCCGTTGTCGATTGTGATTGCCGTGGTGATGTGCCTGTTGATGAGCGTAGTCATGTACCGAACAGGGTATGGTCGCCATGTAATCGCTACCGGCGGCAACCAGGAAGCGGCCCGGGTTTCCGGTATCAACACCAGCTGGATACAAATATCCGCCTATGTGGTGATGGGCATCTTCGTAGCGCTGGCTTCCATTGTGCTGACGGGGCGCGTGGCGATGGCCTCTCCGGGAGCCGGGGAAGGCATGGAAATGGACGCGATCGCCGCGGTTGTAATCGGCGGCACTCCCTTGCTGGGCGGTAAAGCCAAGATGGGTGGAACGATCTTCGGCTGTCTGGTAATGGGCGTAATGAACAACCTTCTTAACCTTACGGGGGTCAGCTCCTTCTGGCAGTGGTTTGCGAAGGGCTGCATTATTATACTGGCTATTTTCCTGGATGCCCAGACAGAGAATTTCCTGAAAAAGAAAACGATCTGACGACTGTAGGGCGCCTGTCTGTCGGAAAGAAAAATCTCCGGCGGAAACATATCTACACATGTTTGGCTTGTCCGAAACCATCGAAAGGCGAGCTCTTGTTTCGTGATGTCTTTTGGAGGGGAGGGTTGAGGTAAAAAAGCGATGGAAAAACGGAACGCACCTTTCGACGATTGTTAAATCACCGGGTTGAACCGGGAGGAATGATGGAGAGGAGCCGTTTTGTGTGAAAAAGAGGTTTCTGTTTAAAGCCGGATTACTGTTGCTTACCGTGATGATTGGCATTGCTCCCATTGGGTCGTTGGCCGAAATTCAGGATACGCAACCAACCGAACTGGCCTATACGACCATTGAAAGCGGCCCGATTATGGGCATGAACTACGAAGGTGTTTATAACTTCCGCGGCATTCCCTATGCGAAAGCAGAGCGTTTCCAGATGCCGGAAAAGGTGACGCCGTGGACGGATGCCAGACCTTGCCTGAGCTGGGGTGTTGCATGCCCTCAGCCGTACATGAGCCCGGACGGATATACGAGCTTCACGGAGTTCATGACGCCAAGCGACCACAACTTCATTTTTAATGAGGATTGTCAAAACCTGAACGTGTGGACGAATTCACTGGACGCTGCAGCGATGAGGCCTGTGATCGTATTCCTTCACGGCGGCGGGTTTACGGGCGGTTCATCGATGGAACTGGTGTATTATGATGGACATAATATTACCGCTTCCGGAGACGTGGTTTTTGTCAGCGTTAACCACCGGCTGAACGTAGTCGGTTCGCTGGACCTTTCTCCGTATGACGAGAAGTATAAGTATTCCGCAAACTGCGGAATGGCGGACATTGTGGCGGCCCTGCAGTGGGTGCATGATAACATCACCGCGTTTGGCGGGGACCCCTCCAACGTAACGCTGGTAGGGCAGTCGGGAGGCACGCTGAAAGTTCAGGCGCTGCTGGGAATTCCCTCGGCCAAGGGCCTTTTCAGCAAAGCGGTGCTTCAAAGCCATGCCAGCGACCTGCCGCTGACGGCGGTGATGGCTGACCGCCGGGCACAAAGCGACAAAGTGCTGGAGCTTCTTGGCATTGGTAAAGAGAATATCTCGGAAATTGAAACGGTTCCCTATGATCAGCTGATTGCAGCCGCGATGGAGGCCGGACTGGTGTACGGACCCTGTATCGACGATGATTTCTATCCCGCCAAGCCCTGGGTAAACGGCGAAGAAATCGAAATGTCCAAAGATATTCCTATCATTGCAAGCTCGACGTACTCTGAAACCTCTGATAATTTTGCGCCCATTGTGCTTGGAATGAAGGACGGCTTCTACCGCCCAGAGATGACGGAAGAAGACGTTGTTGCCGCGCTGACCGCAAGATACGGCGACAATACGGATGCGATTATCGCCGAGTTCAGAAAAGCGTACCCGGAGAAAGACCTGTTCGATGCTCTCTTTATCGATAAAGCGCGTAACAACAATGTAGCCACGATTCGTGCGAAAGACGGCGGAGCGCCGGTGTATCAGGTGGTTTATGCTATGAACTACCCGATTTTCGGTGGCGTAACCGCCATTCATACAGGCGGCTGCCTGCCTTATCTGTTCAACAACGTTGATAAAATCAACATTTTGATTGCCGGCAATGAAGCGGCCGCAACCGAGATGGCTCGCATCGCTTCTTCATACCTGTGCAACTTTGCGCGCACCGGCAACCCCAACGGCGAAAACGTGCCGGAGTGGCCCGCATTCGACCTGGAAAACGGATATACGATGATTATGGACGATCCGTGCGAAGCACGTTCCTACCACGATGAAAAACTGCTGGAACTTATGGACCCGCTTGGGGAAGCGGTGCTTCCCTCCGGGGTATAAGGCTGCCGGATGGTTTATGGTTGAACGTGCGGATTGCTTCCTATTAACTGGGCAGACCAGGAATATTCCTGTACATTTATTGATAAAGGAGGTTGGAATGGAAAGCTGGACAACCGCTGCATCAATCGCTTAGAGCACTATAACTGGAAGCTTCCGGTTCCTGCAAAGCATACGGTTGATGTGAGATGTAGGCGTTTCTTCAGCGATTGCCGGAGGTTGAACCTGATCCTCATTCACACCGAAAACAACTGAAAACTTAATAAGAAAGGACTTGAATTATGAAATCAACATTTCGTGGGAAACTTGTTGCTGTATTGCTTGCGCTTACGCTTTGCCTGCCTGTAACGGCTACGTTTGCCGAAGTGCAGGATACGCAACCGACCGAGCTTGCCTACACAACCATTGAAAGCGGTCCGATTATGGGCATGGATTACCACGGCGTTTATAACTTCCGCGGCATTCCCTATGCGAAAGCGGAACGTTTCCAAATGCCGGAGAAGGTAACGCCGTGGACGGACGTACGTCCCTGCCTGAGCTGGGGCGTTGTATGCCCCGCGCCTTACGGCCAGAACGGCTACACCAACTTTACCGAATTCATGACGCCCACCGACCATAACTTCATCCAGAATGAGGACTGCCAGAACCTGAACGTTTGGACGCAGTCGCTGGATGCTGAAGCGAACAAGCCGGTTGTGGTGTTTATCCACGGCGGCGGCTTCACCAACGGTTCCTCGATGGAACTGGTTTACTATGATGGACACAACATCACCGCTTCCGGCGACATCGTATTCGTAAGCGTAAACCACCGGCTGAACGTAGTCGGCTCGCTGGACCTGTCCGCTTATGACGATAAATATAAGTATTCCGCCAACTGCGGCATGGCGGATATTGTTGCGGCGTTGCAGTGGGTTCACGACAACATTACGGCCTTCGGCGGAGACCCGTCCAACGTGACGTTGGTCGGCCAGTCCGGCGGTACGGTTAAAGTTCAGTCTCTGCTGGGTATGCCCGCGGCCAAGGGGCTGTTCAGCAAAGCGGTTTTCCAAAGCCACGCCGACGACGGCGAGCCTTCTCTGGCGAGCGATCGTCAGGTGCAGAGCGCAAAGGTGCTGGAGATTCTTGGTATCACCAAGGATAATCTGTCCGACATCGAAACGGTGCCGTACGCCGAACTTCTGGCTGCTGCTCAGGAAGCGGGCCTGTCCTATGGCCCCGCGGTGGACGGCGACTATTATCCGGCCAAAACCTGGGTGAATGGCGAAGAAATCGAAATGGCGAAAGACATTCCGATTATGGTAAGCGCAACGTTCGGCGAACTGTCGGACAACTTTGCTCCCCTTGTGCTCGGCATGAAGGACGGCTTCTATCGCCCGGACATGACCGAGGAGGATGTTATTGCCGCGCTGCAGGCTAAATACGGCGACAAGACGGACGACATCATTTCCGAGTTTAAAAAAGCATATCCGGAAAAAGAATTGTTCGACGCTCTTTTCATCGATAAGGCTCGCGAAAACCATGTGGCCGTGATCCGCGCGAAGGATGGCGGAGCGCCTGTGTATCAGGTAGTTTACGCTATGGACTACCCGATCTTCGGGGGTGTGGAAGCCATTCATACCGGCGGCTGCCTGCCTTATCTGTTCAACAATGTGGATAAGATCAACATTCTGATCGCGGGCAATGAAGTGGCTGCGACTGAGATGGCGCGCATCGCCTCTTCGTACCTGTGCAACTTCGCCCGCACCGGCGATCCTAACGGGGAAAATCTGCCGGAATGGCCCGCGTTCGATCTTGAACATGGTTATACCATGATTCTGGATAAGACCTGCGCGGTGGGTTCCTACCATGACGAAAAACTGCTGGATCTGATGGGCAGGGAAAAAGTGCCTCATTAAAAAGCCCTGAGGAAAGACCTTTAGATGTGGTTCGGGAGGCGGGGTTTGCCCGCCTCCCGGACCCCGACACAATTTGGAGAGAAAGAAGATAAGCATGAAGTATTTAGCCTCTATATTGGCGGCAATGATGCTGTTTTGCTGTATCCCGGCCTATGCGGAAACGACCGACGCAACGGCGACCGCGCAAGCACAGGAGAACGGATTGTATATTCTAACCAATCAGGGTGCGTTTGACGGTTATGCTGTTGAAGGCGATAGCAAAGTGCTTGTGCTCAGCGACGATACTTTTACGCTGGGCGATAAGGAAAGCGTATATCCGGATGGAAGCGAGATGTACGATCTGGGTGGACGCACGATCAAAACTGTTGCGCTGTCAGGTGCCGATTACCTGAAAGATATACGCATCCCCGACGGCGCTGTAGAGATTGCCGATCAGGTGGGCTATGTTGACGAGGATAACGCGCTGGTGATTACACAACTGGCAATTGGCAACGGTGAATATACGCTGTCGGATACGGACAACCACACCGGCGCGTCCTACTACGCGATGATTCGTTACCAGGCGGCTGTAAACATGGTAGCCGATCTGGCCGGAGGGCTTTCATCCCCTGTGATTTGGGATGGGGAAGGCCGCCTTGTATCCGCACAATATGTAAATGATATGAAAACGTTGGTTGGCCGCATTATGGCCTTTGACGACGACATGCGCTATACCTTCGATACGACGCAGCCGGCGGAAAACCTGATTGCATCCGAAGGCACGGCCAAGCTGACTTTCCATGTTCAAACGAACGGGTATCTCGGCTACAAATTGGCGATGGACAGCATTGAGGAAGCAACGATTGGCAAAACAGAATTCTTCGTCGTCAATTATGAAGATAAAATTACTATGATTAAGGATACGGATTTACAGAACCTGTACCTGCTCATGAATGATGATGAAGCGCTGCTGATCGACACGGATTACTTCAGCGGAGAAGATTTGGTGAAACAACTGAAAAACGTAATTGGCGACCGTAAGCTGTCCGTGTACATTACGCACGCGCACGGCGACCATTACGCCAACCTTCAGTTCATGGATGCTGAGGATATTGATACGGTGTACTATCCGGCAACCGAGGACATCCCCGAACAGAGCGTTAAGGAGTTGCCTTACAACCTCAAAGAGGACTTTGAAGGACGGCTGAAAGACAAGGTTCGCTTTGTTCAGGAAGGCGATGTGATTACGGTGGCCGGGAAAACATGCGAAGTGATCGTATCTCCCGGACACACGAAGGGCGGTACCATGCTGCTGGACACGACGGACCGGCTGCTCTTTTCCGGGGATGTGCTGGGTGCGCAGACCTTTAAGGGCGGCACTGGCGTAATGGCCGACAGCGTTGCGGACAGGCTGCAGGAAGCGAACCGTTTGATCGACCTGCTGGGTGTGGGCACGAAGGAGTGCAAAGCGGACGCTGTGTTCGCCGGGCATACGGGTTATCCTGTTCCGATGGATACGATTCTGTGGATGAAAACGGCTTTGCAGGCGTATCAGGAGCAGGGCAGCGCGGCGCTTTGCCAGGAGCCGACCGGCCAGATCATCGTCGTATCGAATGGGGTGCTGCTTACCAAAGACCAGATTGACCAAATGTTTGCCGGCGCTCTGGATGCGGATGTAACAACCTGCTTCTCGATGAGCGTGCGGTAAAACTGACCGTTGAAAAACGGTGTAAAAGCATGGCTCGCACGCAAACTGAAACGGCGGGAATCATGCGCATAACGATCGGCCATAGGGGACCATTCGGGGCTAATGTGGTTCTTATGGAAATAAATTTATTATTGGAGGGTAACAGGAATGAAACGCTTTCAATGGAAAAGGGCTTTGTCGCTTTTCGTCGTCGCGGCGATGGCGCTGAGCTGCGTTCCCGCGCTTGCGGAAACGAGTGCGCTCGAACCGGCGCTGGTAACGATCTCCAGCGGGGAAATTTTGGGGTACAATGACAACGGTGTATATGCCTTCAAGGGTGTTCCTTACGGCACGGCCGCGCGCTTTGAAGAGGCAACGGCGCCTGAGGCGTGGGATGGCGCGATTAACTGCCTCACGTACGGCGAAGTTTGCCCCCAGGACCGCACGCTTGCCAGCGACTACCATACGAACGACGCGGAGTGGATTACTCCCGCGGCGAACGATATGTGCGGCAGCGAGGCGAGCTGCCTTAACCTGAACGTATGGACCGACAGCCTGAATGCCGACGCGAAAAAGCCTGTTATCGTGTTCATGCACGGCGGCGGCCTGAGCAACGGCTCCTCCGGAGAGCTGGCCGTATACGAAGGCACCAACTTTGCCCGCAACAGCAACGTTGTGTTCGTCAGCGTCAATATGCGGCTCAACTACCTCGGCTTCCTGGACGTTTCCGCCTACGGTGACGAGACCTTCAAAAATTCCGGCAACCTGGGCCTTACGGACATGGTGCTGGCGCTCAAATGGGTGCAGAGCAACATTGCGGCCTTTGGCGGCGACGCGGAAAACGTGACGATTTACGGCCAGTCCGGCGGCGGAACCAAAGTGACCTCGCTTGCCTGCCTGCCTGCTGCGGAAGGGCTGTTTAACCGTGTTGTAAACGTAAACGGCAGCTACACCACCATCAAGCAGGAAGATCAGCAGGCGGAAACCGCCAAACTGGTCGAGTATCTGGGCCTGAGCGACAGCGACGATGTGATCGCGACGCTGAAAGACATGAGCTATGAAGAACTCTTCGCCGCCTGCCAACAGGCGGGTGTGAGCGTTGGCGCTGAAATTGACGGAGATTATTATCCCACCCCCTGGTATGATGCCGAAACCGGCAAGATGAATGAATATGCCGCTAAACGCACCTACCTGATCAGCAGCACATTCTCCGAATTCATCACCAGCGGCCAGAAATTCCTGCTCGACGAGCGGTTCCACGGGCCGATCGACATGAACTACTATCGTCCAAACATGACGGAGGAATGGAAGAGCAATCTGATTGCCGAAACGTTTGGCGACAAAGCGGACGAAATTCTTGCGAAGTTTGCGGAGGCCTTCCCCTATCATGATCCCATTGATGCCGTGTGGTATACGAACCGCAATGGCCGCACAATGGGCCAGGTGGAAGCCTGCCTGAACAACAACATCGTTTTCTACAACTCTTTGATTGCGTACGATGCGCCGTTCATGGGCGGCGTAACGATGTGGCACAGCGGAGACATCGGTTACTGGTTCAACAGCCTGAGCCGCATTGCATACCAGGTGAAGGGCGATGAAGAAACCGCGCAATACGTTGCCGATTCCCTGTCCTCCGCGCTGGCTGCTTTCGCCGCGACCGGAGACCCCTCCACCGAGCAGCTTAAGTGGGACGCCTACACGGCGGAGAACCCCGTGACCATGGTGTTCGACAAACAGTGCTACGAAAAAGCAAACCTTGATACGGATCTTCTGCCCCTGATGTACGGTGAATAATCGGACATTCTTCAGGTAGACGGGAAAGCCGTTTACCCAAAGGCGTTATCCGTATGCGGAAGGACGAACCCGACAGGGTTCTCCGAACGCAGAAAGGAACCCGGTCATATGGCCGGGTTCCTTAGTCTGTCAAAACAGTCCCATATTATGGGACTGTTTTGACGGGCAGTACCACCGGCTTAGCCGGTGGTACTGATGTAGGGGAAAGATTAGTGGTTGGTGGCAAGCGGGCTGTCCGAAAGCGCCCAGCCTTCGATAACGCGCACACCGATGGGATCGGGGTTTTCCTTGAAGTTGACGAACTCCATGGTGTTCTGCAGCACTTCTTCCCCAGTGTACAAGTTGCGGATTTTCACCGTATAGCGTATTGCGCACCAGTCGTCGCGGATGATCATGTTTTCAAAGGCGCCGAGCTCCATCGTGTAGTGCTCGAACAACTGGCCCATTATATCCTTGTACTCCTGAAGGGTAAGCCGCTTGCCATATACGTTGTAATGAGCGTCCGGCTCATAAAGGGTGTTGCACCATGTCAACCAGCCGTCATAGCCGCCGTTCCAGTTTTTAAATCCGTTGGCAAGCCGGTCTTTGATTGCCTGCTCCATTTTCTCGTTTGCCATAATAATATCGTCTCTTTTCTCTCGAATGTGTTTATCAGTGATCTCTCATCTGATGAACACATGTTACCGCGGGAATGTTTGAATATTATTGAAGAATCGTTTAAAAAATATGAATACCAAACAGGATAAAGCACAAAAGAAGCAAAATGTAAGTTGACGAAACGTACTGTTATCGTGTATCTTTGCTTTAGGTAATCGCTGAATAAATGCACCTTGCGTTGCCTTCGCAGAGCACCACATCTTTGGGTTTGAAAAGCCTAGGTAAGCGATGAACAAATCCCGCACGCGCTGGCGATTGCATTTACGCCATCCAGCGCCTGCAAAATCCTTGACGTAGCGCTGCTACGACTGCGGATTTTGCAGGCCAAGCCTGACACAAATTCAATTCGCTATCGCGCACGTGCTTTAATCATCGCTTACCTAGAAATAGCGCCGCTATTCCTGCGGCTTTTCTCATCCAAATCATTGGCACTCTGCTTTGACAGCCGCAAAGCGATTGAATCATCGGCTACATGAACTGAAATCACCTGCAAAGCCCGCACACCCGAAGGATAGGTTTATGAATGGCTCCCTCCCAACAGAAGAAAGGATGGCTTGCGCATGAAAACAAAAAAGATACTGTTGCTTGTACTTATGATTCTTCTTTTATTGATGATGACTTCCTGCGCGCCGGGCGATGGCGCAAACTCGGTGGAACATCCGGCGGGGTTTTTCACCGGCATATGGCACGGCTGGATTGCGCCTGTTACGCTGGTAATTTCACTGTTTAACAAGAACATCAACATCTATGAGGTCCACAACGTGGGTTTCTGGTATGATCTGGGGTATTACATGGCGATCATCAGCGGCTTTGGCGGGCTGGCGCTTTCACGGAAAAAATGCAGGCGTAACGACAGGGACGAATAAGCGCGCTTCAGAAGGCGCGGCACAAAAACGAGGCCGGATCGGTTGAACGCCCCGTCGATGAACCGGATTTCTGCCGGTTTCTGCGTTCAGCTTTAATTAACCCTGCCCCGGCGCACGGGCAATTCTTACTGTGGTGGTATCCGGCTTCAGGCAATTTACGAGTCTGTTCTGTCCAGCGCTTCAGCAGGGATTGTATTGCTTAGGCTGCCTGCCGGGCGGCTGAACAGCGCTCGTTCGGACATGCTTACGCGACCTGCGAACTGCGTATCTGGAAGGGATAAAATCGAATCCCAATGGCTAAACCGAGCCGACATCCAAAGGATGTCGGCTCGGTTTAGCGAAGAACGTTTTTTCCGGGCGGTATTGGGGGGCGGCTACCCACCGATGGTAATCGTATCGACCGGCTTTCCCTGTTGAATGGGTTGTTTGCGGCTTGCTCCCAAACAGCACCCGGAATTGAAAAAAGTGGCAAATGCCACCTTTAACGGTCTGAGCCGGCGTCCAAAGGACGCCGGCTGCGTTTGCGGAAAGCCGTCAGGCCAACGGCTTTCCGCTGGGAAAGGGCTGCGGTTGTTTTAGCCCACGCAGGGAAAGGATTTCTGTAAATTGTCTGCCGCCAATCACGCTTCGCCGGTCATGGAGAAGACATCGAAATACTCGTCTGCGCGCGCCTCGTTCACCAGATGATCCTGAACCGCCAGATGCCGGACGCTGTCGCCGCTGGCAATGGCGCGCTTTGCCAGCGCGGATGCACGGGTATAGCCAACCACAGGGCAGAGCACGGTTGCCAATGCGGAGCTGCCTTCAACAAGCGCTTTGCATCTGCTTTGGTTTGCGGTAATCCCCTGAATGCACAGGGTTGAAAGCACGTGAATTCCGTGTGTCAGGGCGGATATGGAACCAAACAGGCGGTTGAAGATGACGGGTTCAAACGCATTCAGTTCCAACTGTCCGGCTTCCGCCGCCATGGTGATGGTGGCATCGTTGCCAACGACGAGGAAAGCAATCTGGTTGACTACTTCCGGAATCACGGGGTTGATCTTGCCGGGCATGATGGAGGAACCGTTTTGCCGGGAGGGTAGATTGATTTCGCAAAAGCCGCCGATCGGGCCGGAGGACATCAGCCGCAGGTCGTTGCTGATTTTGGACAGGTTGACTGCAAGGGCTTTCAGTGCCCCGGACAGCGCGGCATAACCGTCTGCGTTCTGGGTAGCGTCAATGCAGTCCTGTGCCGGTTCAAGCGACAGGCCGCTGACCGTGCTCAGGTTTTGGACGATGTTTTGCACATACGCTTTTCCGGCGTTCAGGTGCGTGCCGATGGCCGTGCCGCCCAGATTCACCTGATGCATTTCCGCCTCGGCGGCTTTGATTCTCCCAATGTCCCGGCCGATACAACTGGCATAGGCATGGAAGCTCTGCCCCAACCGAACCGGTACGGCATCCTGCAGTTGCGTTCTGCCGATTTTGATTACATTATGGAAAGCCCACGCCTGCCGGGAAAGCGTATCCTTTAACAGCGCAAGCTGTTCGTACAGGCCGCCAAGCAAGTGGATGGCGGTCATTTTACCACAGGTTGGGTATACGTCGTTCGTAGACTGGCTCATATTCACATGGTCGTTGGGATGAACCAGCGAATAGTCTCCTTTTACGCCGCCCAGCAATTCGATGGCGCGGTTGGCGATGACTTCGTTGGCGTTCATGTTGGTGGATGTTCCCGCGCCGCCCTGAATCACGTCGACGATAAACTGCTCGTGCCATTTGCCTGCGATAATTTCGTCACAAGCAGTGATAATTGCCTGCGCGATGGAAGCGGGCAGGTCGCCGGCGGCCCTGTTGGTGATGGCGGCCGCTTTTTTGATATAGGCGAGGCTGATAATCATTTCATCGGGAATGTGCTGTCCCGTAATCGGAAAATTTTCGACGGCACGCAGCGTTTGTACACCATAGAAGGCATCAGCCGGAACCTGTAAATTGCCGATGCTGTCACTTTCGGTTCTCCACCGGTCATCGTGCGTAACCATTTGCTCCGCTCCTTTTCGGGTTGTTGCAGGGAGGTCGACTCTCCCCGGCTTTATTGTAAGTCGGGCTTTCGATATTTACAAATACATATAACGTGAATTATAATATAGCAAATAGGCTATAGGGTGGCGATACCGGATGTTTCATGAAATGCGTTATGTCTATGCGGTCTATCAGGAGCAGAGCTTCTCCAAAGCGGCGGAAAAGCTGTATATTTCCCAGCCTTCGCTGAGCGCCATGGTGAAGCGGGCGGAAAAACGAATCGGCAGCGATATTTTTAACCGCGGCACCATCCCGGTTACGCTTACACAGATCGGGGAAGCCTATATTGCGGCTGTCGAAAAAATAATGGAACTCGAAACAGAACTGCGGCGCTATATCAACGACAGCAGCGAACTGCTGATCGGCCATCTGGCGATTGGCGGAACGACGCTGTTTACCTCCTTTATTCTGCCGGCGCTGATCGCCGGGTTCACCAAGCGTTATCCCGGCGTCAACATCCAAATTTGCGAAGCGAACACACAGCACTTGGAGAAGGAGCTGGAGGAAGGCACGCTGGATTTTATGATCGACAACTGCGAGATCAGCACAAAAATATACAACCGGGAGATTGTCTGCACCGAGGAACTGCTGTTGGCCGTGCCTGCCGCGGCGGCGGCGAACCAAACCGTTGGCCGTTTCAGCCTGAACGCTTCCGATATCCAAAAAAGCAGGCACCTGCTGGCGGATACGGAAATCGCCCCGTTTCACGCGTTTCAGGACGAGGGCTTTCTGCTGCTGAAGGAGGGCAATGACACGCGTGCCCGAGCCGAAAAAATATTCAAGCGGGCACGCTTCAAACCGAAAATTCAATTTTTACTGGATCAGCAGATGACGACTTACAACCTCGCCTGCAATAACGTGGGGTGCGCCTTTGTCAGCGATACGCTGGTGAAGCATATGCCCGCCACGAAAGAAATTGTGTTTTATAAGCTCGATCATGATCTCGCAAAGCGGCATATCTATCTATACAGCAGGCAAAGCAATTATCAAACGCACGCGGTGAAGGCGTTTATCGAAATGGCCGCGAAAACGCCGCTTTCATTCTAGAATAACGCCGGTTCGGGCCGGGGCGCGCCGCCGGGAGCCTTTACCCTGCTGCAACCAGCGTGAAATATAACGCCTCATCTCGAGCGGCTTTGCTGCTGCGGACGCATAAACCAAAAAACAGCGTCGCCCTCCCGGCGGAAGAATCCGCCGGGAGGGCGACACCGTGTTACCCGCAAAGCGGGTTAATGATCGCCTTGCAGAAAAAGCTCTATCACCGGCACCAGCACATCCGGCTTCACCGGGGGAAGCTCAATCACCAGCAGATCTTCCGATACGGTCGCGCCGAAGCTGAAATGCTCCACTTTCCCTTCGGTGTATTTCAGCTCGCTTCCATCGTGCAAAAACTGCGCGTATTCCACCTTGCCGGCCAGCCCCCGGAGCTGCAAATGCACATAGGGGTAGGCAAACAAATGAATATACAGCCGTTTGCCGTCGGCGGACTGGGTCATCCGGCAATCCTGAGGAAGCGCCGCAAGGTATTCCGGCTCCGCCATGGTGCAGCCGTAGATGGAGCGGGCGTTGAAGTGCATCCAGTCTTCATATACCTTCAGCGCACTCACGGCGCGGCTGTCGAAATAACCGCGCGCGGTGGGGCCGACGTTCATCAGCAGGTTTCCGCCCAGCGAAACGGTGTTCACCAACATACGGATCAGCATTTCCGGCGACTTCCAGGTGGCTTCATCGCGGTAATATCCCCACGAGCCGGAGAAAGTATGGCAGGCTTCCCAGGTGACCAGCTCGCCCGTTTCGGGATGACGCACCCAGGTAAGGGGCTGGTACTGCTCCGGCGTCCAGATATCCTGATCGATCTCGGTACGGTTGTCGATAATGATGTGCGGCTGCAGGCTGCGCGCAAGCGCGAGCAGCTTCTCCGCCTCCCAATCGTCCTTTCCCTTGCCGTGCATCCATGGCTTATCCGCGGGCACGGGATGCTCGGCGGGATTGCTGTAGGAAAAATCAAACCAGAGAATATCGATCTTGCCGTAGTGGGTAAGCAGCTCGGTTACCTGATTGCGCATGTATTCCGCGTACTTGGTCATGTCCCGTTTTTCGCTGATGGCTTTCGCGTCCGGGTCGTCACGGCGGGGATGCAGCATATCAATGGGGAAGTCCGGATGATGCCAGTCGATCAGCGAATAATAAAAGCCGATATGGATTCCCTCGGCGCGGAAAGCGTCCACAAATTCACGCAGCAGGTCGCGGCCTGCGGGCGTGTTGGGCGCTTTGTAATCGGTGTAGGCGCTGTCCCAAAGACAAAAGCCCTCGTGGTGCTTGGTGGTCAGCACGACATATTTCATGCCGGTCGCTTTGGCACGGCGCGCCCATTCCCTGGGATCGAACAGATCCGGATCGAAATGGCGGAAATACTGATCGTAATGTTCTTCCGAAATCTTCTCCTGGGTTTTAATCCATTCGTGGCGCGCGGGCAGGCTGTACAGCCCCCAGTGAATAAACATGCCGAAGCGGTCGTGGGTAAACCACGCCGTATCGCCGGGGGTCTTTTTGGTGCTATACGAGGACATGGGTTGCGCCTCCTCAACGATTTCTCATCTGTGCAACATAGGCCGCATCCGTAACGGAATAGCGGTTTTCCTCCGGCGACAGCGACGAGCCGAAGACGATTGCTTTGTTGTGCTCTGTGGAATGGTCGTACCGATCGATGGAATGTCCGAAATGAACCTGAGTCGCTTTCGTTTCCGCCAGCAGCCGTTTGATCGTCCACTGGTTTACGCCGCCGCCGGGCAGAATTTCGATGGCGTCGCCGGCAAACGCCATCATGGCGCGCAGCGTATCGATGCCATACAGCACGTTGGGGGCCTGTCCGCTGGTGAGCACCCGCGTGAAGCCCAGTTCAATCAGGTCGGTAAGCGTACGTTTCCAATCCGGCACAACGTCGATCGCGCGGTGAAAAACCGCCGGTTTTCCGCCGCAGAGCGCCAGCGCCTCTTTGCAGCGGGCTTTATCCAGCGTGCCATCCTCCTGAAGGAAACCGAATACCAGTCCGTCTGCGCCGTTTTCCAGCAGCAGCGCGGCGTCCGTCAGCAGGGTTTCGTACTCGATATCCGTATAGCAGAAGCCGCCCTGACGGGGCCTTGCCATGGCCATAACCGGGATGCGCGTATGCCGTTTCACCGCTTTCAGCGTGCCAAGCGTGGGGGTTAGCCCGCCGTGAAAGAGGCAGCTGTTCAGCTCCACGCGGTCCGCACCGCCTTTTTCGGCTTCGATTGCGTCCTCCGCGGAGCCGCAGCAGATTTCGATGGTCAGCTCTTTTGAACTCATAAAAAGCTCCTTTATAGTTCATTTTCAAACAAAGCCTGCAGCGAATGCTTTTGCGCGCATATGGCTGCGCCGTACGCGGCGTTGTTTCGAAAATCGCTGGAAATAATCGCGTTGGCGGGCATATCCGGCAGCAGCATCTCCTGAAAGCACTCGATAACGGAACCGCCGAGGATCAGCGCATAGGGCGCGCATAACCCCTGTATCATCCCCAGCACGGTTCGCAGGTGCGAACGCAGCCCGTCGATTAGCCAGACCGCCCAATACAGCCGCATGGCATAGGCCTCTTTCAGGTCGAGCAGGGAAGCAATGTTGAAATCCACTTTTTTAGCCCGGGCGATCAGATACTTTTCCAGCAGATGGTCCTGTAGCGCCGTGCCCGCTTCCACAGGGATGCGGTCCAGCTCGCCGGCGCCGTTATCCTGGCCGCGCACCAGCTGCCCGTTGGCGCACATCGCCATACCGAGGCCTTTATCCACCATCAGGTAAACAACGTCCTGATCGTCGCCAAGCCCGCGCTTTACACGTTCGCCCATCAAACAGGCGTTCACGTCGTTTTCAATATAGACTTCGCAGTTGAGTATATCGGCGATCGGCCTGGCGACCTGCACATCAACCCACCCCAGCCCGTCGCTGCGGTGTACAATGCCGTCTTTGTGGCTTACGATGCCGGGAATGCCGATGCCGACGCCGCGCAGCTTTTCTATGGGAACCTGTTTCTGCCGCAGCAGCTCGTGGGTGAGCTCCATAATGGTATAAGCCAGATCGTTTAGCGCATAACCCGGCTTGATTTCTTTTTCCACCTCGACCAGCGCGGTTTCCGTGCCGTCGATCAGGCAGGCGTGGACGGCGGTACGCGAACAGTATACGCCTACGAGATACGCGCCGTTTTTGCTGATGTTGAGCCCGACCGCCTTACGGCCCCGCCCGAGGGAGGAGGTGGCTACGCTCTCTTCCACCAACCCTTTTTCGATCAGGCGGGCAACCACGCGCGTAACGCTCGCGGGGCTCATGTCCGTCATTTGGGCGATGGACGTCCTGGATATGGGCTGGTTGGATTGGATTAATTCATACACATACCGCTTGTTGTAGGTACGAATATGCTCCAGTGTATTGATTGGTTGCATAGTACCTCCCAATTAATCATCGGTCTGGATTTAGCTGCGCTATATGAAGTTGCCATTCACTTTCCCGTAAATTCTACCACATAAGAAAATAAGTTGCAATATATATTTGCTGACAAGAAATTAAATAAGCTGATGGCCAATAGAATAAAACAAACTGGCGAATAAATGACCGTATATACAATGCGTTTGGGGACTGGGAAAAATATTCCGGGGAAATTTTGCGATATCTATTGTAAAACGGAGCGAAACAAGGTATTATAATTTCAAACATGAAATTAATGAACGGGGGGCTGTGTGATGTTTTCAGTCAAACAGACTTCACGAGCCGAACAATCCATACCAACCACTAATTTCAGGAAGCGGATTAAAAAGAGCATCCCCTACTATGTGCTGATCGCGCTTCCCCTGATTTTTTTGCTGATTTTCAAGTATTATCCGATGCTTGGCGCACAGATTGCGTTTAAGGATTACAAAGTGCGGTTGGGCATCTGGGGCAGCCCGTGGGCGGGCTGGGATAACTTTGCCACGTTCTTTCAATCGCCTTCGTCGCTGACGATCATCAAGAACACGTTCATTTTAAGCCTGTATTATTTAATCGCCAGTTTCCCCATTCCCATAATCATGGCCATTTTCCTGAACGAGTGCCGCAGCACGGCGTTCAAGAAGTTCACGCAGATGGTCACCTATATGCCGTATTTTATTTCCACGGTGGTTCTGGTGTCCATGATCTTACAGTTTACCGACGTATCCTCCGGCATCGTCAACCAGATTATTCAGGCGTTTGGCGGCAACAGCGTCAACTTTATGGGAAGGGTAGATTATTTCCGTTCCATCTATGTCTGGACAGGCATCTGGCAGAGCACGGGGTACTCCTCCATTATCTATCTGGCCGCGCTGACCGGCGTACCGCTGGAGCTGTATGAGGCGGCGCGTGTGGACGGCGCCAGTAAATTCAAAAGGATTCTTCACATCGATATCCCGCATATCGCGCCGACGATCATCACCCTGTTCATTCTCAACACCGGCTCCATTTTATCCATCGGCTTTGAAAAAATTTATCTGATGCAGAATTCCATCAACACGCCTGTTTCCGAGGTGATCTCGACCTACGTTTACAAAGTCGGCCTGATCAACGCGAATTTCAGCTTTTCCACCGCGGTGGGATTGTTCAACTCGGTGGTCAATCTGGTGCTGCTGTTGCTTGTGAACACGCTTTCCAAAAAAATCAGCGACGTGCAAGTGATATAGAAAGAAGGCGGAGTAAACATGATTCTGGCACGAGCGAACCATAAAAACCGTATCCGGCAACGCTGGGACGATAACCTGTTCGATGGAATATCCACCTTCTTTCTGGCGCTTTCCGTTCTGATTGTGGCGTACCCGTTGATCTACGTGGTCAGCGCGTCCTTCTCCTCCACAAACGCGGTCATGGCCGGAAAAGTCTGGCTGTTCCCGGTGGAACCGACGCTGATCGCCTATCAGGCCGTATTTACCTACCAATCCATTATGACCGGTTACCTGAACTCCGCGATTTACACGGTCTGCGGTACCGCAATCAACCTTCTGCTCACGATCCTCTGTGCGTTTTGCCTGTCCAGTAAGGATTTTTACGGCCGGAAGGTTGTATCCGTGATGGTGATCTTCACCATGCTGTTCAACGCCGGCCTTATTCCCAACTATATGCTGATCAAAAACCTCGGCTGGCTGAACACCATCTGGGCGCTGATCGTTCCCAATGCCATGAGCGCGTGGTACGTCATCCTGATGCGGTCCTATTTTTCCAGCTCCATCTCCCGGGAGCTGTTTGAAGCCAGCGCGCTGGACGGCTGCTCGGTCTACCGGCAGCTGTGGTCGATCGTGCTTCCGCTATCCGGGCCCATTATCGCCGTGATTTCGCTGTATTGCGCCGTCGGCATCTGGAACAGCTATTTTGACGCTTTCATCTACATTTCCAAAAAGGAACTCTTCCCCCTGCAGGTGGTTCTGCGCAACATTCTGATTTTGAACCAGGTGGATATGACGACCGTTGCGGATTTGCGGGACATGGCTTCCCGGCAGGGCATGAGCAATTTGCTGAAATATGCGGTCATCGTCGTCTCCAGCGTTCCGCTGCTGCTGCTGTATCCGTTTGTGCAAAAGTACTTTGTAAAGGGCATCATGATCGGCGCCGTAAAGGGCTGAGCCGCTGATATTTTACACGATTGTGTAAAAATATAAAATTCGATTGGGGAGGGTAAAAAAATGGGCAAAAAGATGATGAGAACACTTCTGGCAATGGTTCTGACCATCTCTCTGGCGATGGGCTGCATCGGCAGCGCTTCCGCCTGGGAACCGCAATGGGAACACGACGAGGATCTTTCCGACTACAAACTGTGCGACAACTTTGGCGACATCAAACTTCGTTTTGCCGTCACCAGCGTACCCGCGATTATCGATTGGGAAACCAATGAGTATGTCAAGTGGATTGAAGACGTGACCAA
>JAQUXV010000097.1 GCA_028692205.1 Eubacteriales bacterium | reverse complement strand
GGAGGAACGCGCCGAACGCGCGCGCCTGCTCTATGTCGCCATGACCCGTGCGCGGGAGGAACTGATCCTGCTGGGCTGCGGCGAACGCCTGCTGCCCGAAGAACTGGTAAACGGCGGCGAGCGCCCGGCCTCGGCTTACGGGGTGTTCGCCGCACAGAACATGCTGGCGTGGGTTTGGCAGTGCATCGGGCCGGGGGACAGGCTGCTGGATTCGGATGCGGTTTCCGACAGGGAACCATGGAAAATGGAACCCCCTGAGGAGTTTCCCACAGAATCCACATCTTTTCCACAGAAAACACCCCCATGGACGGTGGTTTTCCACAACGACGAGGCGGAACTGGCGGCGGCCATGGCCGACGCGCAGGCGGAAGCCGATTCCCGAAACCTGGACTTGCGGGCGGAGCGGTTGAACATCCTCGCGGAAGAAGCCCGCAGGGCCGGATGCCTTTTGCCGGAGCCGGTCGCTGCGGTTACCGATCCGGTCGCGCCTCCAACCCGTTTTACGCACCATCCCTTCAAGGTGGGCGCGACGGCGCTGGTACACGCGCTTCGCCAATCTGCGCCGCTCCGGCTGGAAAACGACGGGGCGGATGCCGCCCGGATGGAAACGGAGGACGACAAGCGCCTGCCGCTGCCGCTGGCCCGTCCGAAGCTGATGGACGATCTGCCCTCCATGCCCGCGTTTCTGCGCCCGCCCGCGGAGCAGACGGGGCTAAGGCGCGGGGTGGCCACACACAAGGCGCTGTCACTGATCGATTATCTTCCCCTGAAGGTTACGCAAGGCGATGCCGACGGGTTGACCCGACAGGTGTCGGAGCAGTTGGACAGTCTGGTGCGGCGCCGCCTGATGACAGGCGAGGAGCGCGACCTGACGGACGCGCGTTCCATTGTGGGTTTTCTGCGAAGCCCCTGCGGGCGGCAGGCGCTTGCCGCCGATACCCTGCGGCGCGAGTGGAGCTTCAACCTGCTGCTGCCCGAACGGGACGGGCTGATTGTGCAGGGCATTATCGACCTATGTTATCAAACGGACGGGCAATGGTCGCTGGTCGATTACAAAACCGACCGTGTGGCGGACGCGGATGCGCTTTGGGCGCTGTATAGCGAGCAGATCGCCCTGTACCGCCGGGCGCTCGCCGAGGCGACGGGAATCCCCGTGCGGGACGCGACGCTGTTTTCCCTGTCGCTGGGCGAAGGTTCCACCCGGATTTCGGACATAAATGGGGAACGCAATTGAAAAATTGCAAAAAGTCATCAATTTTTAACAATTCGGGAATAAAACGACCGATCTGATCGTCCTATGGTTGGATATGGGAACCTCTGCGGGAACCAAACGGGAAATTACGCTTGCTTTCCCATATGTTACCTAGTACAATAACGTTGCGGCGACTTTTTGCGTCCGCATCGACGGGCGTACGCGCCCAAGCCTGACGAGGGAGTGTTTACGAGTGAAAAACCATCGCTTACAGCGGAAGAATACGGGGCATGCCCGTAAGCTTTTGTTGCTTGCGGCGCTGCTGGTCGCAGCCCTTGCCATGACCGGCTGCTATGTGGAGCCGGACCGCATCGTTGACGATAACAACGGGCTAACCGTAGGCACCGGCGGACAGCAGTTCGATACCGTGATTACGCCTACCCCGTCGGTTACCGCTACGCCTACGCCCACGCCCACCGGCAACCAGCAGGTGGACTGGACGAATTGGAATTTTGGCAACGATTCCGCCACCAACCCGCCCAGCAACGTGATTACCGTGGGTGGCAACGCTACCGCCACGGTGGGCGGAAGCGTCACCGTGGGGCTGACTACCGCCACGCCGACGGTGACGACGGCGTCTTCCAACGGCACGCTGAAAAGCGGCTCCACCGGCACAGCCGTATCGCAGCTGCAAAAGCGGCTGAAGGATCTGGGGTATTACACCGGCTCCGTGGACGGCAGCTACGGCACGGGGACCGTGAACGCGGTAAAGGATTTCCAGGCGGCCAACAACCTGACCGCGGACGGCGTGGCCGGCACGAAAACGCAGGAAGCCGTATACGGCTATTATGCCGTCCCCAAAAGCAGCACCAGCAGTTCGAGCAGCTCCAGCAGCAGTTCCAGTTCCAGCAGCAGTTCGAGCAGCTCCAGCAGTTCCACCAGTTCGACCACCAACAGCTATACCAACGGAAAAACGACGATTTATTTGAAACTCGGCTCAACGGGCGCGCAGGTGAAAATACTGCAAAACCGGCTGATTGTGCTGGGCTACTTAAGCGGCACCGCGGACGGTACCTTTGCCGAAACGACCGAAGCGGCGGTGGTCGCCTTCCAGAAGCGCAACTCCATTTATGCGGACGGCATAGCCGGGCCGACGACGCTTACCAAGCTGTACTCGTCCTCGGCGAAAAAGGCCAGTTCGGTCGTCGCCAATCTGGGTTCGCTGAAACCCGGCATGAACGGGAGCGGCGTGCGCGCGCTGCAATCGAAACTGAAGGAACTTGGGTACTATACCGGCTCGGTTGACGGCGATTACGGCGACGGAACCGAAGCGGCCGTGAAGGCCTTCCAAGTGGATCACGGCCTGACGGCCGACGGTATCGCCGGGAAAGCGACGCTGAACGCGCTGTACAGCGCTACGGGCACGGGCGGCAGCAGCAGTTCGGGCACCGACCCTGACACGTATGCGCAAAGCGCATCCACCAACGGGTACTCCACCATTTCCAGCACCACATCGACGTCCACGGCCAATGTAACCGCGCTGCAAAGCGCGCTGTCCAGCACTGGCTACTATAGCAGCGCGCTGGACGGGGACTACGGCTCGAAGACCGTTGAAGCCGTGAAGAGCTTCCAGTCGGCCAAGGGCTTGCGCGTTACCGGCGTAGCCGGGCCGACCACCCAGCGGCTGCTGTACGGCGGCACCAGCGAAAGCGGTTCGTATACCAAACTGCAGCTGGGTTCCACGGGGACGTCGGTGAAGAACCTGCAGTATACGCTGTATGAGCTTCAGTATTACGATGGCAACATTACCGGCACGTACGACGAGGCCACGAAGGACGCCGTGATGCTGTTCCAGGAAGTGAACGGCCTCACCATCGACGGCGTGGCTGGGCAGGACACCCTGCGCAGGCTGTACAGCAGCAACGCCAAACCCTGCAACATCTAACCGGTAAAACGCGCAAATCCCGCGCGGCGGCGCACAGGTTCGCACCTTTCGGTTTTCCGGAAAAACAGTCAGGAAATCTGCGCGCGCCACACAACGGGATTGCTGTTGAGCCGGGTTACGGTTTTCTTGAATAGCGCAAAGCGGGTCCGGCATAACGCCGGGCCCTTTTTTACCGGAGAATGCGGAAAGGAGGACGATAGCCGAATGAAAGGGTATTGGCGATGCGCCGCCGTGCTGTTGGCGGTGATCGTGCTTCTTTCCCCCGGGGTAACCGCGGCCGCGGAACAAACGGCCGACCCGGCGTTCACCGTAGTTGTTACGGAACCGCCTTTAACCGGTACGGAAGAGGACGCAAACGAAGAAGTGACCGACGCGCAGAAAGCGCAGGAGGAAGCGGCGCTTTCCACCCTGCAGGACGACGGTACGCTGAGCGCGCAGCAGAAGCTGGATGCGCTGTTTAAGCGTTTCAAAACCCTGGGGGCCTGCGTATGCGTGATCGAAAACGGTGCGATAACCCATACGTACTGCTACGGCATCATCAAACCGAAGGGCGACGCCATTACCCCGGAAACGATGTTTCGGGTCGGGTCGATCAGCAAAATGGTGACGGCCATGGGGATCATGCGGCTGGTGGAAGACGGTTATGCGGAGCTGGACGAGGACCTGTCCGAGCTGATCGGCGAAACCATTCGCAATCCGTATTATCCCGATGCGGTACTGACCCTGCGCCAACTGATGACGCATACCGCCGGGCTGCGGGACAGCGGTTATTACAGGTTGGCGGTTCAGGGAAAGGGCACGCCGCTTAACGAGCTGCTGGGGAAGGACAGCCGCAGTTACCTGTTCTACCAAAACGGGCAACCCGGCACGACGCACGAATATTCCAATTTCGGGGGCGGGCTGCTGGGTGTGATCATCGAGAACCTGACGGGGCAGACGGTGGACGAATATATGAACCAAACAATTTTCGAGCCGTTGGGCATCACGGCGGGGTATCAGGGGGAACTGCTGCCCGCCGACGCGACGGTGTCGGATACGTACGCCATGCCCTCCAAAAGGAAAACGTCGTCCGTACGGGAGGACGGCTGGGCAAAAACTGTGCCGGAACCCATGTTGGACTATGTGATTACCGCGGGCAAGCTGACGATTTCCGCTCCGGATTTGGCAAAACTATTGATTGTGCTCTGCGACGGGGGCGTTTACGGCGATACAAGACTTTTGAAAGAGAGCACGGTCACGCTGATGCGGACGCCCCAGAACGGAATCGGCTCGGTAACGGGCAACAGCGACTGGGGGCTGAATATGATCCCGCTGCAGGACGTGATGGTTGAGGGCCGGACAATGTACGGCCACGGCGGCAAGGCAAACGGCATGCTCTGCACCGCCTACTTCGACCCGACCGACCGAACCGGCGTGGTGATGCTGACCAACGGCTGCAATAACCGGCCTGTAAGCAACGATGTGGGCTTGCTGAGCCTGCTCACCGTGCGGCTGTGCTACTCGGAATGGATTGACGACCGCCATGTTACGGAGGACCCCTGGCTGGTAACAAAATAGAAAAAGTTTTCATATGCCTGCGGCCGACAGAAAATAGAATGTCAATTTGAGCCGACAGGTAGACTAATATTACATGCTAAATTTTAGTAAACTTGCTGAACGGCTTTGATATATACGGTTCTGTTGGTTTTAATATTATTTTTTTCCTGTAGAAAAAGGGGAGGATTCGGGGATTTCTTCCCATGCTGGAATTGACAACAAACCAAAGGGAACGTATAATGTTGGTGTTTGCCGCACGAAACATGCGCCTTTCACGCTGTGCGCCGAACCTTGTCCGCTCTGCACGGGGCGGACGCATATGGAAAGCGAGGAAACGAAGTGGCTTGTATTCAGTTTATACCCAAACCGCCGGTGATTAACGATGGCGATCCCGGCGTGTTTGTACAGGGCACCCACATGCCGGCTCCGTTGGTGGAGGCGAGCGGCGTTTGGATACACAGCGCCGGCAGCGCGATACTGCAGCAGCAAAACTATCGGCTCTACACCTGTGATAAATGGTTGTGGATGATCGTGGACGAGGGCGCCGCGTGCTTCACCCTGCGGGATGAGGAAACCGAGCTGAGCAAGGGCGAGTGCATGGTAATCCCGCCCAACACCGAGGGCTGTGGGCTGAAAAACGCGCGGGATGCGCGCCTGCTGTGGCTGACGATCGACGGGCCGCTGAGCTCGGATTTCCTGAAGGAAATGAACGCCTTTAACGATGTGCCCGCCCGGCAGGGCACGCTGCCTTCGCAGGTAATCCTGTCCCGGCAGATTGTGCAGGTGCTGGTGCGCCACACGGGCAGCAGCGATGCGAGTTTCCAGCTGGGCCAGCTTTTGTGGGGCCTGCTGGCCGCCCACAGCGGCCAGAGCGTCGCCATGAGCGCTACGCTGAGCCACGAAATCGCCCGCGTGGTGGATACCATGCGCGCCTGCCAGTATCGGGATTCGTTCTCGCTGGCGGATATGGCGGCCATCAGCCGCATGCCGGTGGAGACGTTCCGCAAGCGTTTCTCCTCGGAGCTGGGCATTCCCCCGCTGGCTTATTTGCAGTTCCTGAAGATGGAGCGCGCCAAAACGCTGCTGCGGGGCGGCATGAACGTGAAGCAGACCGGCATCGAGATCGGCATGCCCGATCCCTATCACTTCAGCAAGCAGTTCAAGCATGTTGTGGGCATGAGCCCCACCGCGTACCTGAAGCACGTTGGCTGCTCCGGCAAGGATAAGAACAATTAAACCGGAACGTTCCCGGAACAATCCGTACACGAAACGCCGCCTTTCTTTAGGAAAGGCGGCGTTTATCGGTTGAAAAGCAAGCAGCTTTATCAGCTTGTTGCGGGGCCGTTTCGGCGGCCGTTATCATGGGCTTCAACAGGTTCAGCGTCGGCTGCTCCGGCAGAGAGGCCGTATAGCTGCCGGGCTTCGATACGGCAGGAACCGCGAGCGCCTTGGCTACGAAGGAGGCAGAAGGCGTATCGGTATCGCACGGATATTCCATGGCGAGGGCAGGGATTAAACTGCCGCATGGGCGATGCGTTACAAGCGGGGAAAACGGTCAAGTCGATGGTTTCCGCTTCTCCTCATCCCGAAGCTTTTTCAGCCAGATCATCAGCACGGCGACGTCCGCCGGGTTCACCCCGGGGATGCGCCCGGCCTGGCTCAGGCTGCGCGGCTTGCGGGCGGTCAGCTTCTGCCGCGCCTCGATGCGTAGGCTGGTAATGTCGGCGTAATCCAGAGTTTCGGGAATCAGCCACGCTTCGGTCTCCCGCGCGCGGGCC
The DNA here is from genome assembly GCA_028692205.1 of Eubacteriales bacterium. Next base: position 1,990 of record JAQUXV010000097.1, on the reverse strand, counting down.
ACCTGCTGGCGCTCCTTTTCCAGATAGCCTTCGTACTTCACGTTCAGTTCCGCCTGCGCGCGCGCGTCGGCGGGGGATTCGTCCAACTCCGGCAGCATCTGCGCAAGAGCGTCAAGGTCGATCTTTGGGCGGCGCAGCAGCTCGGTGGCCGAATAGCTTAATTCGCTGGGGGCTTCGCCGTGACTTTCCAGCCACGCGTTGCGCTCGGGCGTGGCTTTCAGGCGCAGCTCGTTCAACCGGCGGGTCAGGTTTTCGGTTGCCTTGCGTTTGCGTTCCATCAACTGTAAGCGGTGTTTGCTTGCCAGCCCGCAGCGCACGCCCAGCTCGGTCAGGCGCAGGTCGGCGTTGTCCTGCCGAAGCAGCAGGCGGTGCTCGGCGCGCCCCGTCATCATGCGGTACGGCTCATCCACACCCTTCACGGTCAGATCGTCCACCATCACGCCGATGTAGGCCATATCCCGCGTGAGGATCAGCGGCTCGCGCTCCAGCAGCTTGCACGCCGCGTTAATGCCCGCCAGAAGGCCCTGCGCGGCGGCTTCCTCGTACCCGCTGGTGCCGTTGACCTGCCCGGCGAAGTACAGCCCCGGCACACGGCGGCTTTCCAGCGTGAGGCGCAGCTCGGTCGGGTCGATACAGTCGTATTCGATGGCATAGGCCAACCGGGCCAGTACCACGCGGTGCAGGCCGGGCAGGGTGCGGTACATGGGCCACTGCACGCGCTCCGGCAGGCTGGAACTAAGCCCCTGCGGGTACCATTCCGGCGAGTTGAGGCCCTCCGGTTCCAGAAAAATCTGGTGGCGGTCCTTATCCGGAAATTTGCGGATTTTATCCTCGATGCTCGGGCAATAGCGCGCGCCCGTACCCTTGATATCTCCGCGCACCATGGGGCTTAAATGCAGGTTCTCGCGGATGATGCGGTGCGTTTCCTCATTGGTGTAGGTTAAGTAGCAGCGGCGGCGGTTGACCATGGGGAAGGCTACGCCGCACTCCGGCGCCTGCGCCACGGTGAGAAATGAAAACGGGGTGATCGGGTCGTCGCCCTCCTGCGGCTCCATCTCGTCAAAATCGATGGAGCGCACATCCAGCCGGGCGGGCGTGCCGGTTTTAAAGCGGCGCAGGGCAAAGCCGAGGTTCTCCAGCGATTCGCTAAGCCCCTCGGCCCGCAAAAGTCCCTGCGGGCCGCTGTTTTTGGAGTATTCGCCGATGATGATGCGGCTTTTCAGGTATACGCCGCCGCAAACGATGCACGCGCGGCAGGGCACCACATCCCCGGTCATGGTTTTTACGCCTGTTACCTGCCCGTTTTGGGTGAGGATGTCCATCGCCTCGCCCTGACGAACCGTAAGGTGATCGGTGGCGAACAGGGTGGCGAGCATCTCCTCGTGGTAGCGGCGTTTATCGGCCTGCGCGCGCAGACTGTGCACGGCGGGGCCTTTGCCGATGTTGAGCATCCGGCTTTGCAGAAAAGTGCGGTCGATGGCCAGCCCCATCTGCCCGCCCAGCGCGTCCAGCTCCCGCACCAGATGGCCCTTGCCGGTGCCGCCGACGGCGGGGTTGCAGGGCATCAGGGCGACGCTGTTCACATCCAGCGTGAGCAGCAGGGTTTCCAGCCCCATGCGGGCGCAGGCAAGCGCGGCTTCACAGCCCGCGTGGCCCGCCCCGATGACGATTACATCCATGTACAGTACATCCTTTGCGTGATCGTACGCCGGTTTCCGGCGCAGGGTTATTGTACTTCAATCGGGGAAGGAGCGCAAGGGAAGGCGTGCACGGAAAGCATTCGATTAACGTTATCAGGCCGGTTCATCATTTTTCACCGATCCAACAGCAAGTTTAGCAGGATGATAATTGCAAACCATCTCCCGAACAGCTATAATAGAGTTAATCCATAGTGAAAGGCGGAATCCCGTCTTTTTTAGTAAAAACCATGCGCGGCATGGAAAGGAGCGGTTTATGAACTATCGGGAGAATTACCAGGCTTGGCTGCGCG
>JAQUXV010000096.1 GCA_028692205.1 Eubacteriales bacterium | reverse complement strand
TGATGTTATGTTCAAAATCTCTGTTCACGTAGCGGAGAACGCGTTTGAGCGCGAAAGACTTTGCCAGCTCTGTAATTGATTTTCCCATAGTGGCCGCCTCCTTGCTGTTACCTTTACTATAGAACAGACAAGCCCAAAAGGGCACGACCAAAACATGGAAACCGTCCCAAATTGAAACAAACAGAATCGGGTGTCCTAAAATGGGACAAAAAAGAAAAAATGTACCCATAATAGACAGGGACCTGAATAGGATAGGAAAAGTGAAGCATATGCAAACGAATACGAAGAACTAATAACGCTTTTCGGGCGCCGCCGCGGGGCTTGCAACCGGTAAACAACCGACGCTGCGCTATTCCGACAGCGAAAAACGCCCGCCGGACGGAAAGCTTCGTCGGCGGACGTTTAGGAACGGAAGAAATGTGGTTTTAACCGGTGTTAGCGGACCTTTTTCAGGTCCTCGCCAAGCCAAAACTTCTTTAGCGGCTTAAAAAGCAGGAAGGCGGCGACAGCGGTGATGATGGTTTCCGGCAGCATGTAACTGCCGTTATACGCCAGCGACCATACGGTGGGCGCCCAGCCCAGCGAGTTGGGCCAAAGCGCTTCCCAGATAATGACGCCGCTCGCAAAATGGCAAAGGAAACGCGCGAAGAATGTAACGACGATACCAACGACAATCGCCCAGCGGCGGTCGCGGATAACACCGTTAAACGCAGCGGAGAAGCCCAGCACGCCGAAAGCCAGAACGTAATCCAGCATAATGATACCGAAGGCTGTAAGCGCATCCGGGGCATACTGTACGTTGTTCAAGCCCAGCAACAACTGCAAAAGGCTGTAGGTAAGCGCAGAAACCAGACCCCACTTGGTGCCGTAGCGCTGAGCAATCATTACGATGGGCAGCATGCTGCATACGGTGATGCTGCCGCCCAGCACCCACGGCCCGGTGAACTCGATCAAGCTTAGCACCGTGGCGATCGCCAGCAAGATAGCGCTTTCCGTTAAACGCCTGAGATTGAAACTCATGGATGATTCCTCCTTAAAATAAAAATTCCCGCGGTTGCGGGTAGTGCAACGCGGAATCCAATCAAGGAAGATTTTCCATTGATTCCTACGCCGGCATTACCCGGATCAGGTTCGAGGGTCCCGGGCGATGCCCGATCTCAGCCGACTTGCGTCAGCACCCCTTGCGCTCTTGCGCAGTAGTATTATACGTTCGGATACCAAGGCTGTCAAGTTGTTAATGCAAATTCGGTTAAAAAGTGGCGCGGCGTGGGGGAGGAGGTTTTTCCCATACGCCGCGCCTGTAAGCAGGATAGCCCTGAACCGTCAGAGCGGGGCAACAAGGTTACGGCTGTTTGCCGATGTAGGCCAGGATACCGCCGTCCACATACAGGATGTGGCCGTTGACAAAATTGCTGGCGTTGCTGGCCAGGAAAACCGCAGGGCCGATCAAGTCCTCCGGGTCCCCCCAGCGGTTGGCGGGCGTTTTGGCACGGATAAAGCTGTCGAACGGATGCATGGAACCGTCGGGCTGCTTTTCACGAAGCGGCGCGGTTTGCGGCGTGGCGATATAACCCGGGCCGATGCCGTTGCACTGGATATTGTATTGTCCATACTCCGAGCAGATGTTACGGGTGAGCATTTTCAGCCCGCCCTTGGCGGCGGCGTACGCGGACACGGTTTCACGGCCCAACTCGCTCATCATGGAACAGATGTTGATGATCTTGCCGTGCCCGCGCTGGATCATCGAAGGGATGACCGCTTTGGACACGATAAAGGGCGCGTTCAGATCCACGTCGATCACCTGCCGGAACTGCTCGGCCGTCATATCGATCATCGGGATACGTTTAATGATGCCGGCGTTATTTACCAGAATATCGACGGGGCCGACTTCGGTTTCCACTTTGGCGATCAATTCGTTTACGGCGGTTTCGTCGGTAACGTCGCAAACATAACCGTGCGCGGAAATGCCCTGTTCCCGATAGGCGGCGATGCCTTTATCCACCAGTTCCTGCCTGATGTCGTTAAAAACGATGGTTGCGCCCGCGGCGGCAAAACCGGTCGCGATGGCGAACCCGATGCCATAACTCGCGCCGGTAACCAGCGCCACTTTCCTATTCAGTGAGAACATATTATCCATCATCCGTCTCCTTCCGTCGATAGTTCACAGACGCCGGAAACTCAGCGCTGAACGCGGCCGGAGCCGCTGCCCTTCATCAGGCTTTCCACTTCGCCGACATTTACACGGTTGAAGTCGCCGCCGATGGTGTGCTTGAGGCAGCTGGCCGCTACGGCGAATTCCAGCGCGGTTTTCTCATCCGGGTAGTTATTCAGGCCGTAAATTAGGCCCGCGCCGAAGCTGTCGCCGCCGCCGACGCGATCCACGATATCGGTGATGGCATACTTGCGGCTCAGATAGAAATTTTTGCCGTTGTAGAGGCAAGCGCTCCAGTCGTTGTGGTTGGCGCTCTTGCTTTCGCGCAGCGTGATGGCGATGCGGGAAATATTGGGGTATTTTTGCATAGCGAGGCCGGCGATGGCTTTGTACTGTTCCACGTTCAGTTCGCCCGTTTCCACCGCTTTCTGGCTTTCGGCTTTCAGCAACAGCGATTTCTGGAAGTCTTCTTCGTTTGCAATTACGGTATCAACGTACTTTACCAGTTCCGTCATTACCTGGTCGGCGGTTTTGCCGTATTTCCAGAGGTTCTTGCGGTAATTCAGGTCGCAGCTCACGTGCAGGCCCATGGCCTTGGCCGCTTTCACGGCTTCCATGCTCAGCTCGGCAGTGCCTTCGCTAACCGCGGGCGTGATGCCGGTGATGTGGAACCAGCTTGCGCCCTCAAAAGCCTTTTTCCAGTCGATATCGCCCGGCTTTGCCTCGGCAATCGCGCTGCCCGCGCGGTCATAAATGACTTTACTGGGCCGCTGTACGGCGCCGGTTTCCAGAAAGTAAATCCCCATGCGGCCGTCCTTGCGGACGATGGCGGACGTATCCACGCCGAAGCCGCGCAGCTCCCGCAGGCAGGCTTCGCCGACGTCGTTTTTCGGGAGTACGGTCACAAAACGCGCGTCCATGCCGAAATTAGCCAGACTGACCGCAACATTGGCTTCGCCGCCGCCAAAGGTGGCCTCCAGCGAAGGAGATTGGAAAAACCGTTCGTACCCGGGGCTCTTGAGGCGAAGCATGATCTCGCCGAATGTTACTACCTTACCAGCCATAAACGGACACCCTTTCTAATGATGTTTGGTTGGATCCTCCAATGATGATCTATAGCGGTTGTGTGGATTCGGTTGTTTTACTTTTGCAGCAGATGGAACGCAAACCCGGCGATATCGCCCTTGAGGTAGATCGATTTCAGCTTGCCATCCTTGAAAAACGCATGCTCCTCGTCGAACTCAAAACCGCGGCGCTCCAGATGCCAGCGCGCGCGTTTAATGTTGTTGCAGGCGATGCCGATGTGACCGTGCGCGCCGAGAAAAGGCTTCTTCATCATTTCAAACTCAGCCCCAACAAAAGTGGAACTGTTGCCGTCTTTGATTTCCCAGCCGAGCATCCTGCAAAGGTCCTCAGCATCCTGCATGGCATGTTCGGGGCTGCCGCTGTTAATGCCGATATGGGCAATATGCAGGCCGAGCATCAGTGAAACGGCGCTGCGGGTGAGGGTTTCGATCCGTTTCCAATCCTTTTCGGCCACCGCTTTATTGTCGACCATCCAGCTGCCGCCGCAGGCGATGATTTTCGGGAAGCTCAGATAGTCTAGCAGGTTTGCTTCGTTCACACCGCCCGTAGGCAGGAACGTGACGTCGCCGTAGGGCGCGCTCATGGCTTTGATGAGGGGCAGGCCGCCCAACGCTTCCGCCGGGAAAAATTTAACGGTCTTCAGGCCCAGGGAGAGCGCGACTTCGATATCGCTGGGGTTGGCGCAGCCGGGAACTACCGGAACGCCTGCTTTTTGGCAGTGTTTTACCACCTCGGGGTTAAGGCCGGGGCTGACGATGTAGGCAGCGCCCGCCGCGATGGCGCGGTCCGCCTGATCGGTGGTAAGCACGGTACCCGCGCCAAGAATAACCTCCGGAAGTTCCTGATGAACGCGGCGGATGGCCTCTTCCGCGGCAGCGGAACGGAAGGTAATTTCCGCTACAGGCAGACCCCCATCGCTAAGCGCTTTACAGAGGGGAACCGCGTCGTTCGCGTCTTCCACTTTGATCACCGGCACAATACCGGCCAGCGACAGTTTTTCAAGCATATCCATGTGATGACACCCTTTCTGTTGCAAATTCAAATGCCAGTTTTACGGAGTTTGAAAGTAAAGATAAACGCGTAACCGTACGCGGGGGAAACGGTTTAAGAAGGGAGGTGGAATCGGTTCCACCTACAGCCGGAAAAACCACGCCAAAGGACGATTTACCCTGCTTCGGCGGATACAGGGCAATGTTTCAGCGCAGGTCTGCCATCTTTACGCCGTCCATATCGTCAAACGCCTGATTTTCACCAACCATACCCCAGATGAAGGTATACGCCTGCGTGCCGCTGGCGCTGTGGATGGACCAGCTGGGGCTGATAACGGCTTGCTGGTTGCGCATAACGATATGTCGGGTTTCGGAAGGCTCGCCCATGTAGTGGAACACAAGCGCGTTTTCGGGCAAATCGAAATAAAGGTACACTTCCATGCGGCGGTCATGCGTGTGGCAGGGCATGGTGTTCCAAACACTGCCGGGCTTAAGGCTGGTCATGCCCATTACGAGCTGGCAGCTTTCTACCTGACCGGGCAAAATATATTTGCAAATGGTGCGGTGGTTGCTTTCTTCCAGCGAACCCAGTTCAACGCGGGCACAATTTTCCGGCTTGATGAGCACGGTGGGGCATACACGGTGCGCGGGCGCGCTGTTCAAATAGAACTTTGCGGGGTTTTCGGGATCGTCGCTGGAAAATTCAATTTCCTTTGCGCCCATGCCGACGTAAAGGCCGTCCCGGTTGCGAAGGGCATAGCATTTGCCATCCACGGTTACGGCTCCTTCGCCGCCGATGTTGATAACGCCCAATTCCCGGCGATCCAGAAAATATTCGGCATGCAGCTCCGCGCCGGAGGAAAGCGAAAGCGCTTTGCCCGCCGGAACGGCGCTGCCCGTGATAATGCGGTCGATGTGGCTGTAAACAAGCCGGATTTCGTCGGGCGCGAAAAGATCATCGATTAGAAACTCTTCACGCAAGCGGCTTGTATCGTAATGATTCACGTCTTTCGGAGAAGATGCGGCACGAACTTCCATCGATTACAGCCTCCTTGGTTGTACGTCAATGCCTATTTTCGGCATGTGGTACCGGTTCTCCTTCCTGAAAAACGGACTATTTTGCGAATTTTATTTCCATAACGCTGCGCATACCGTTTTGTTTAATGGCCGCCAGCGATTCGGAAACGGAATCGAGCAAACCTGGGATTTCCGTCAGATCCTGGCCGAAGAAATCCTCACGGGAGAGGAACGCCTTTGCCTGCTCGGCGGCGGGTTTGTCGCTGTTTTCCGCGAAGAACGACAGAACAGCTGCGTCGTCCTGCAGGGAATAGGTTTTGCCGTCGCGCGAACAGACCAGCGTGCCGTCTTTCAGCGTTCCGCCCTGATAAAGCGCCATCAGCGCCGCGAGCGAGAAGGTAAGCCGCTCGGGCAGACTGCCCTTGCGCTCGACGTAGGTGAGCAGGCTGGGCAAGCAGCGCGCACGCCACTTGGAAACGGAATTCAGCGAAATTGCAAGCAGCGAGTGCTTGATGAAGGGGTTTTCAAACCGGCTGGTAACGGCCTGCGCGAAATTCATCAGATCCTCATGGGGGAGATCCAGCGTGGGAATAACCTCGTCATACAGGGTGTTCTGCATAAAGGCTTTAATCAGCGGGTCTTCCATAGCCTGCAAAACGATATCATGCCCGCACAGGAACGCAGCGGGGACAAACGAAGTATGCGCGCCGTTGAGGATACGCACTTTGCGCTGCTTATACGGTTTTTGGTTGTCTGTAAACAGCACGGGAAGCCCGCACTCCGGCAACGGCAGCTCCGCGCTGATATCCTTCTGGGATTCGATAACCCAAAGGCCGAAAGGTTCGGCGGTAACCAGCAGCCGATCCTCGTAGCCGAGCTTTTGCCAGATCGCCTCAGCCTCGTCGCGCGGGTAGCCGGTAACGATGCGGTCCACCAGCGTGGAGGTGAACACGCAGGCTTCGTCCAGCCAATTCAGGAAGCGCTGGCCGAGCGCCCATTTTTCCGCCAGCGCCATTACACAGCGCCGGAGCTCAATACCGTTATCCGCAATCAGCTCTACCGGCAGGATAATCAGCCCTTTATCCGCGGCGTAGTCGAACGCTTCCGCGCGTTCAAAAAGGAACTTGGTTAGTTTGCCGGGATAGCTGTTGGGGGGCGTCAGTTCAAACTGGTCGTTTTCATCCAGCACAATGCCGGCCTCCGTGGTGTTGCTTACGATGAAACGCAGGGTATCCAGCCGCGCATAAGCCGCATACTTTTCGTACTCCGAATAAGCATCCACCGCGTCGGATACGCTGGTAATCAGCCGTGCCTTTTCCACCTTTTCGCCGTTTTCGATGCCGCGAAGCAGCACGGTGTAACGGCAATTCTGTTCATGGAACCCGGCAAGGGAACCGAAAGAAATCGGCTTAACAAGCACGATACTCCCGCCGAACCTGCCCTGCTCATTGGCGATATCCAGCATATAATCCACAAAAGCGCGAAGGAAATTCCCTTCGCCGAACTGCAATACCTTTACTGGCAACGGTGAAACGTTAGAACCGGTTAATCTCTCCATACGGATCATCCTCCTATCCGCGGCGTCGATGCGCTGCGAACAAAATGTAAACAATTACATTGCTTAACGCTATTCTACGCCAAATTGGAAAATCCGTCAACGTAGTTTTTTAGCCGCGCCAAACAGGGAATATGTCAGGAAAATAAATATATGAATGGGATAAATGCGCTGTGACGAATTGATTTTTCTCTAAAAAACCTTTATAATATTCATGATAAGTTATGCGTAAGCGTTTACAGAGAAGGAGACTGACGCATGAACATTTACGACATCTCGGAAAAGGCAGGCGTATCGATCGCTACGGTTTCACGCGTGCTGAACGGCAGCAACCGGGTAAGCCCGAAAACACGCGAGCGGGTGCTGAAGGTGATGGAGCAGCAGGGGTATGTGCCCAATGCTTTCGCACGGGGTCTGGGGCTGAAGAGCATGAAGACCATCGGCCTGCTGTGCCCCAATGCCAGCGATGCTTATCTGGCGCAGGCGCTGAATTTTCTGGAACACGATTTCCGTAGCCATGGATACGATTGTCTGCTGTCCTGCACGGGCAAAGCGCTGGAGGATCGAAGCAAGGGCGTTGAACTGCTGCTAGGGAAATATGTGGACGGAATCGTGCTGATGGGCTCCACGTTCGTTGAAGACAGTGAAGCGGGAAACGCGTATCTTCGCGCCGCGGCGGCGCGCGTGCCGCTGGTGCTGCTGAACGCATCGTATACCTGTGAGCATGTATATTGCGTGTTGTGCGATGACTACCGCGCCACCATGGAGGCGACCCAGTTCCTGCTGGACGCGGGTAAGCGTGAAATACTATACCTGTACCACAGCCAAAATTACAGCGGCCAAAAGAAGCTGGCGGGGTATAAAGCCGGGCTGCAGAGCAGGGGCGTGCCGGTACGGGAAGAGCTGATCCGTTTCTTTGCGGAGGACAAGATGAGCGTACCCGAGGTTCGGGATTATATTTTGTCCATCGAGGACATGGGCATCCACTTTGACGCGGTGCTCACCTCGGAGGACGTGCTTAGCGTGGGCGCGGCCAAATATGCGCGAATCGCGAACCGGAACGTACCGGAAGACCTGGCAATTATCGGGTACAACAATTCCAGCTTTTGCCTTTGCTGCGAGCCGGAACTGACCAGCGTGGATAATAAGCTGGAAGCGCTTTGCAGCCAGTGTGTTTCGACCATGCTTACGGTGCTGTCCGGCGGGGAAGCACCCCAGAAGATGGTATTCTCAGGCGAACTGGTGAAGCGCGGAAGCACCCCGTAAAGCGAAATGCTTTCATCAGGTTGGAAACTTGAAAACGAAGCAATGTGAAGGGCTGACTGAAGGTAAAAGAAAGCGAGCATTCCAGCGCGTTGTAACCGGATGTATTAAAGAATCCCAATCGGACAGGACGTTTGTTTAGAATCGAAAACACCAAAGAATAAAAGCGGTTCTGGGCGCAGGAAATGCGTGTCGGACCGCATTTTTCTGTAAACGCGCGTTTTTTCGTCAATTCAATGGGAACTGTCTGCAAACACCGCGCGTGCCGCCGGGGCATTGCTAAACGAAAGGCGCGTTGCAGACTTTCCTGTCGTTGCCAGATTGCTTTGTACATGATACAATAGCATTTGTGATTTCGGATAATACCGGCGAGGAGCGTATTGAAAATATGAAGAAAATTGTTATCATCGGCGCGGGTCCCGC
>JAQUXV010000095.1 GCA_028692205.1 Eubacteriales bacterium | reverse complement strand
CGGCAACCGCGCCAACCGGATCGTCAATCTTGAGGATTTTGTCAACAAACTCAACGCCGAACACAACCACGAAGGCGGCGATGAGGCCGATGAAGAACGCGCCGACGGTATCCACATAGGCGCAGCCGGCGGTAATTGCCACAAGGCCGGCCAGAGAGCCGTTGAGCGTCATGGAGACATCGGGTTTCTTGTAGCGGATCCAGGTGATGATCATCACAACCACAGTAGCCGTAGCAGCCGCAAGGTTGGTGGTCATAAAGATGGAACCAGCGGCAGTGGAAGCTTCGCCCTCAATGGCAAGGGTGGAGCCGGGGTTAAACCCGAACCAGCCAAACCAGAGGATGAATACGCCCAGAGCGCCAAGCGTCAGGCTGTGGCCGGGAATCGCGTGAGGCTTGCCGTCTTTGTCGTACTTGCCAATGCGGGGTCCAAGCATTGCAGCGCCGATGAAAGCCGCGATACCGCCGACCATATGCACCGCCGTGGAACCGGCGAAATCGTGGAAGCCCATTTCGAACAGCCAGCCGCCGCTTGCCCAAATCCAATGGCCGCTGACAGGATAGATGAATGCAGAGATAACAGCAGAATAAATGCAGTAGCTAAGGAACTTGGTGCGCTCAGCCATCGCGCCGCTGACAATGGTCGCGGCCGTAGCGCAGAACACGCCCTCGAACATTACGAAGGTGAACAGCGAGATGTTGTCCGGGTTGGTGAACATGTCGCCGGTGATCAGCAGGTTGAAGGTACCGATCAGGCCGCCATGATCTTTGCCGAACATGATAGCGAAACCGATAACCCAGAACACAACCGAACCGATGGCGAAGTCCATGAGGTTCTTCATGATGATATTACCGGCATTCTTGGCACGCGTAAATCCGGTTTCTACCATGGCGAAGCCCGCCTGCATGAAAAACACTAGCGCAGTGGCCAACAATACCCATATGGTGTCCGCGCTTGAAATGGTTGATACGATCGTCTCCATTTCTTTTCCTCCTCATTTTAAGTATCAAAAAACAAGCCTGCCATACGCTCGACATTGAGCGATGGTGCGTAGTGAAGGAGAAACTCCTGTCCAACGTATAGCGGCTTGCTTTTTTTATGTGTTGGAGCGTCACATCGTTGTGGGCCCCTTGTTCTCCGACCCTGTCCCGTTTCGCTGAATGTGTCGCGCGAAACGGGAGGCCGGATAACCCGCGTTCGGGTTGTAAATCGGGTTTAGACGTACATCAGGATATCCTGATAGGTCGGCATCGGCCAATACTTCTTGGCAACGATGCCTTCCAGCGCATCGGCATGTTTGCGCGTTTCCGCCATCGCGGCGATGATGGTATCGCGGCTGTAGGCGGCCTGCTCCAGAAGATCCAGGCTGGAATTCTGGTTGGCAATCGCTTTATCCAGCGCGTCGATAGCGGTGTAAAGCGCCGCGGTCTCGTTGCTGAGCTTGGTCAACATGTCCGTCTCGGTAGCCAACGAAATGGAAGGCGCGACGCTCTTCTTCATTTCCGCTTCTTTGGCTACGTCCTTGCTATATTCCAGCGCGGCGGGCAAGATGAGGCTGTGAGCCATGTTGGACATGCACTCGGCTTCGATGTTGATGACCTTCACATATTTCTCCAGCCGGATTTCGTAGCGGGCATGCACTTCGATTTCGGTAAACACATGATGCTTTTTGAACAGCGCCACGTTTTTATCGGCAATATAGCAGGGGGCGGCATCCACCGTCGTGCGCATGTTCAGCAGGCCGCGTTTTTCGGCTTCAACCACCCATGCGGGGTCATAACCGTTGCCGTTGAAGATGATGCGCTTATGCTCTTTGAGTACGCGGCGAATCAGCGTATTCAGGGCGGCGGTGAAATCGCTCGCCTTTTCCAGTTCATCGGCAAAGCCGCAGAGGCTTTCGGCAATCGCGCTGTTCAGCGCGGTGTTCGGGCCGCTGATGGACTGGGAAGAACCCAGGCTGCGGAACTCGAACTTGTTGCCGGTAAAGGCGAAGGGCGAGGTGCGGTTACGGTCCGTATTGTCCTTGGGAAACTCCGGCAGCACATCCACGCCCAGCAGCATCGTCTCCTGCTTGTGGTTCTTGTAAGCGCTGTCGCTGAGGATGGACTCAATCACCGCGGTCAGTTCGTCGCCCAGGAAAATGCTGATGATCGCCGGAGGCGCTTCATTGGCGCCCAGACGATGATCGTTGCCGGCAAAGGCAATCGATACGCGAAGCAGATCCTGATAATTGTCCACCGCCTCGATCACCGCGGCGAGGAACAGCAGGAACTGCGCGTTCTCGCTGGGCGTGTCGCCCGGCTCCAGCAGATTCATGCCGGTGTTGGTGGCCAAAGCGTAGTTGTTATGTTTGCCGCTGCCGTTGATTCCGTCGAAGGGCTTCTCGTGCAGGAGGCATACCAGACCGTGCTTATCGGCTACCCGCTTCATCACTTCCATGGTAAGCTGGTTGTGGTCGGCGGCGATATTGACGGTGGCGAACACGGGAGCCATTTCATGCTGCGCGGGCGCAACTTCGTTGTGCTCCGTCTTGCAGTATACGCCAAGCTTCCAGAGCTCTTCGTTCAGCTCTTTCATGAAGCCCGCCACGCGGGGGCGGATCGCGCCGAAATAATGATCGTCCAGTTCCTGACCCTTGGGCGGCTTGGCGCCGAACAGGGTACGGCCGGTGTTGATCAGGTCGGGGCGCAGTTTGTAGTCTTCTTTATCGATCAGGAAATATTCCTGCTCGGGGCCGACGGTCGGGAACACTTTGCAAACATCCTCGTTGCCAAAGAGCTTCAGCACACGCAGGGCCTGCTTGTTCAGCGCCTGCATGGAGCGCAGCAGCGGGGTTTTCTTGTCCAGCGCTTCGCCGCCGTAACTGCAAAACGCGGTCGGGATGCACAGCGTGCCTTCTTTAATGAAAGCGAAGCTGGTCGGGTCCCACGCCGTGTAGCCGCGAGCCTCGAACGTGGCGCGCAGGCCGCCGCTGGGGAAAGAGCTGGCGTCCGGTTCGCCCTGAACAAGCTCTTTGCCGCTGAACTCCAGCATTACGTTGCCTTCACCGATAGGCTTGATAAACGCGTCGTGTTTTTCAGCGGTGATGCCGGTCATCGGCTGGAACCAGTGAGTGTAATGGGTCGCGCCCAATTCCAGTGCCCAGTCCTTCATCGCGTTGGCGACCACGCCCGCAATCGCGGGATCCAGCGAGCGCCCCTCTTCGATCGTACGCTTCAGGGCTTTGTAGGTTTCTTTGGGCAGACGTTTCCGCATAACAACGTCGTTAAATACGTTCTCCCCAAACTTTTCGCATGAATTGCTCACGTAGCTGTCCCTCCTGTGTTTATTGGCCTTCCCCTGAGTACTCTATATACGAGCAACGGCGCTTATGGATTGGCAAACAATCCTCAGCGCCGTTGCTGTATGCGTGGAGTATATACCACGCTTCCAATCGTGTCAAGCGTTAAAATGTACTTGGAATGTATTTTGTTGTCTTATCCGGTCACGAAGCCGGACTTTCTGCAGGCGTCGGGGCATCCATTACCGCAGCGTTCGGGCTTTCCGTCGGCCCGACCGACGTATCCGGCGCCACCGTTGCAGTTTCCGTTGCCTGCGCTGTTGTTTCAGCACCGGTTGCCGTGGGCGCCAGCGTCGGTATACCGGTCGGTGTCGGCGCTGCCGAATTCTCCGGCGTTGTCCCGGCGTTACCCTCCGGGGTTTCGGTCGCCTCGGTTGTTGTATCGCCTGTCGGCATGCCCACATAAGGCAGCAACAGCAGCCCACCCTTCACGGCCGCCTGTGCCAGCAGTGTGCTGAGAGCTGTTTGGTTCATGCCGTCCAACGAGGTTGCCGTTTGGGCGTCTACGGCGTCCGGCGTCCATTTCCCAGTGGTTTTTCCGCTAAACGACAGGGTAATCGTTTGGGGCATATCGTCTCCGGAAATCGTAAGCGTCGCGTCCACGGAGGTCGCGGCGTTTTTCGCCTGTCCGCTGGTAAAGGTGCTGTCCAGCACCATTTCCACTGGTGAGAACACAACGTACTCCGCTTTTTGCTCCTCGGTCGGCGCCGCTGTCTCGTCGGTCGAATCCTCCGGCGTATACTCCGGGGACAGCGTAAAGCTCAGCATCCGGTTCAGCGAGTTGCTTCCGGGGTTTTTAGCGTCCTCGGTCTTCTGCGTGCTCAGCGTAAAAGCGGCCGAGAACGTCTTTTGCGTGTTCGGCTGTGCATCCGCGCCAACCTCGAAAGCTTCCGCACCCTGCATCTGCCGCAGCAGCGTACCCTGGTACACGGTCGTCCCGGTCAGGGTTTTATACGTCTGGTAGTTCAGGCGAACCAGCTTCTCATCGCTCGTCAGCTCGATGGTGTTGTTCTCCGGCAGATCACCCTCGCCCTGGCTGCGCCGGTACAGCAGCGTCGCTTCCCCGCCCACGCTGTCGTACAGCGGCAGCGATATCGAAAGCGCCAGCGTCTCCCCCATCAGGCTTACCGTACGCGACAATTCCAGATCGCCCTTGAGAGGTAATTCTTCGATCGTATAAAAGTAGTAATTCTGCTGCTGGGGATCAAGGTATGTTTTTAAATCCTCGTCCGGCAGAATGGCGCTTAGCGCCGAAAGCATCGAGTCGTCTGCCAGCAGATCCATCACCATTTGCTTCAGCTGCGCCTTGACGGCTGATGCGGGCACGGTATAATCGATTTCCATAGTGGTCGTGCCGTCGTCCAGCTTGCCCAGAATTGCGTCCTGCCGATACCCTTCCAGCCAGAGATCGATTTTGGTCGTATAGGGGTCCAATAGCTCCGTCCACTTCGAATCATCCGTTTCGCCGATATGCCCTATCAGCCCCACGGTAAAAGCTGCTAGACCGGGCAGCGCCGTCTGGGAATAAAAGCTCTGCGCTTCCTGCCCGATCATGCCCTCCGTCGCGTCCCCGCCGCTCAGCGAACCGGCAGCCGCGCTCTCATCCAGCGTGTACCAGCCGTCTCCCAGCAGCGAGCTTCTCAGCGCCAGTAAACCGTCGTTCAGGGAAAGTTCCGCTGTTCCAAGCGTCTTTTCCCCGTCAACGAAGGAGAATGACAGCCGGTTTTCCGGCTTCGTATTTTTCGCCGTGTCCTCACGGACATAGATGTACCCCACGTCGACCGTCAGCGGTTTGATGGTTGTCCACGCTTCGCTTTCGCGGCCTTCCACAGCGGTGGATTCGAGCGTCAGCGTTCCCTGAAAGCCGCTTCCGGCCTGTATCTGCTTAACCAGTTTTTCTTCAACAGTATAGTCCAGGCCGTCCGCCGTTTCGGCAACCGCGCCCGTCAGCAGCAGTCCGAACGCCATCAGGCACGCAAGCAGTCGCCTCAATGTTGTACGCATGGAAAACCCTCCTTTGGCCCTATCGGTTTTTCGGTGGGATGGGCTGATTACATCGCGTCCAGCAGCGCCAGAAACGCGGCGTAATCCTCGTCGGTCATGCCGTCTTTCAGCAGTGCCGCATCCTCTTCCGGCAGTTCCGCAATCGCGAGTATCATTCTCCCGGCGAGGTTCTGCGCCGCTTCCGCCAGCAGGTTCTGCAGCGTGTCCGCGTCAGCCGTATCCAGATCGATAACCACATTCTGATCTGGTACCGTATATTCCTTTACGCCCGAAGGCAAGGCGCCGACCAGATAGGGCGAGCTTGCCGCATCCTGCTCATCCTGTGTCGCTTTGCTTTCGGAATTCGCGGCAAACTGTTCCAGCGAGCTTACAGGCGCGCTGCCTGCGGCATTGTCCGCTTCGGCCGTATTCTCCGGCTGAATAATGCTTACGGTAATGCCGCTTTCCGGCTCCGGCGTTTCTGTTGGCTGGACCGCAGCCGTCGCCGCAGTTGCCGCAAACGTCCACGTAAGCTCGTTTACAACCGTTTTATCCTTGATTTCGGAGCGGACGACCGTACCGGAAAGAAGATTGCCGCCTGTACCGTCGGGGGTTAATTGCAAATCAACAGTCGCAGCATCGGAATTCCTGACGGTTTCTCCGCTTGCGGTCTGCGTGACCGTACGGTTCACATTCCCCTTGCAGGTCGTTGCGGTATCTTCCGCTTTTGTCCCCGACAGGCTGAGTTCGTCCGTGCATTTGTCCGTCACCCGGCTCCGTTTCAGCGTCGCT
The DNA here is from genome assembly GCA_028692205.1 of Eubacteriales bacterium. The sequence continues at coordinate 2,375 of JAQUXV010000095.1, read as the reverse complement.
TCGGTTTCCGCGTCGAGGCTGAACGAGCCGGACTTGTTTTCCTGCGTGCAGGCCGCGGCAACGGTGCGCGTGTCCTGCTTGCCTGCGGTTCTGGATGCCTCAAACTTGAAAATGTCCGTGCGCTTCAGGCCGTTGGTAACAAACGACCACTGCCACAGCAGTTTCCGGCGGCTGCCGTCCGGATAAGCCACGTTGCCCTTCAGGTATACGCTCATGTCCTGTCCATCCGCGTTCCGATACAGGGCGACGATAAAGCCTTTTTCAAACGTCATCTGCGCAATTTCGGCACGGTATTCATCATCCATACCGCAGGAAATAATCGCGCGCAGCTCGGCCAGCAGCCCGTCGCTCTGCTCTGCCGTAAGCCGCGCAATGCGGCTCCATGTGCATTTGCCGATATTTTTGATTTTATAACTGGCCTTTTTTTCCGTAGCAAATGCCTTGATGCCGTCGGTCAGCGCCTGATAACAGCCCTGTGCTTCCGTGATCGCATCCAGCGTGGCGAAGGCTTCCTCCGCGTTCGACGCGTTCATTTGCTGGGCGTCGCTCGCTTCAGCCTCCGCTGCGTCCGTCTCTGCCGTTTGCGAGTCGGCCCCGGTAAGGATATCCATAGGCGAACCCAAAGCGGAGGTTAGCGTCCGGTTTGGCAGCAGCGACGTGGCAAACGTGTACGTTCCGCCCTGTGCTTGCTGTGTCCAGTTCAACAGCGTCGCTCCGTCCACCGCAATCTGCGCTTCGGTCGACGCGTTCTCTTCTCCGCCGGTCACAGACGCGTCCACCGTAACGTGTTTCAGCACGCCGTTCAGCAGCGCGAGGGTATCGTCGGTAAAGGGCAGCATGGCGTTAACCTGCATCGACGCTGAAAAGCGTACGGCGGTGTCCTCACCAATCCAACCGGACAGCACCCTGTCCAGAGAGGCAATTTCCGCCTGCGCAGGCAGGCAGCACCCCGCAACCAGCGCAAAGCAAAGAAAAAAAGCAAGCAGACGACGGCTCAATGTTCTTCCTCCTGTTCCTGACGGGCAAACAGCGCCCGAAGCAACTCCTTCTGTTTCTCAGTCGTCGCGGCGGTATTGAGCAACCGCCGCATGGCCGCGGCCCCCCGCACACCGGCAATGTAGTGCCCAATGTGCGTGCGCATCTCCCGAACCGCTAGCCGCTCCCCTTTATACGCGACCATGCTGTCGATGTGCTCCAGCGCCGTCGAAAGCCTTTCCCCGTCGCTTACGGGGAGCAGGGGCTTACCGTCCAGCAAGGCCCGGGCCTGCCTGAAAAGCCACGGATTGCCCATTGCGCCGCGCCCGATCAACAGCCCGTTGCAACCGGTTTCCCGCAAAATGCGTATCACGTCTCCGGGTTCGGTAACATCTCCGTTGGCTATCACCGGAATGTTCACGCGCGCCGAAATGGCGGCGATCGCGGCGTAATCCGCCTGGCCCGCGTACATTTGGCGGCCCGTGCGCCCATGGATGCAAATCCACTTCAGCCCCAGCGCTTCCGCCGCCTGGGCCAGCAGCAGCGCGTTCATGCTGTGCTCGTCGTATCCCAACCGGGTTTTCACTGTAACCGGCAGGGAACTGTTGGCCTTCACAGCCTCCATAATCTTCGCGGCCAGATCAGGCGTACGCAGCAGGGCGCTGCCTTCGCCTGAGCCCGTCACCTTGCGCGCGGGGCAGCCCATGTTGATGTCTACGGAGGTAAACCGTCCCATTTCGCAGGCGCGGGAAGCCGCTTCCGCCATCAAAACCGGATCCTTGCCAAAAAGCTGAATCGCGGTATTGTATTCCTCCGGCGAGGTATCCAGTAGCAAGCGGTAAGCCGGATTATCCTTCTTCGCGCACATCCAGCCGACTGCGCTAACCATTTCGGTGCAGGCGTACTGTGCGCCCATGCGATAGCACAGCGCGCGCATCGGCAGATCGGTTACCCCGGCCATCGGCGCAAGGCCGATCATCACGCCGCTGTCCGTCATGCGCGGCGCGCCGCCCTCGGGAACGCTGCAATACGGCCCTTCGTGTCGGCATATGGAAGAAGGGTCAGCTCATAGGCTTCCCCCATGCCGCAGCCTTGCGGCGGGGGTTGTATTTTACCGCCTTTCGCAAACCAGCTTTCTGCAAGGCAAGCATCCACATGCGCGCGCGGACGGCCGTCTTCCCAACTGAGCGCGGGTTCCCCATCTTCCGCCAGCGCATACTGCCATGCAGCCTGCTGGTCGGGCAGAGGAAGCGCCATCAGCAGCGGCCCGCAGTAAACGCTCGCGCTTCCACGGTAACCGGCTTCCAAAAACGGCCTGCATTCCAACGCCAACACAACGGTATCCCCTGTTTGAAACGTCTGCCGGACAGTATGCATTTTTCCGCAATCCACCATCTGCG
>JAQUXV010000094.1 GCA_028692205.1 Eubacteriales bacterium | reverse complement strand
CCGCGGGGGTGGATATTACCGCCGGTTACCGCGCCGTGGAACTGATGAAAAAGCATGTGGCCCGCACCCTGACCGCCGGCGTGCTGGGGGACGTGGGCGGCTTCGGCGGCCTGTTTGAGCTGGATGTAACGGGGATGACCCGCCCTGTGCTGGTAAGCGGCACGGACGGCGTGGGCACCAAGCTGCGGCTGGCGTTTTTGTTGGACAAGCATAACACCGTCGGCATCGACTGCGTGGCCATGTGCGTGAACGATGTGATCTGCTGTGGCGCGAAGCCGCTTTTCTTTCTGGATTACATTGCCTGCGGCAAAAACGTGCCGGAGCGCATCGAGCAGATTGTCGCGGGCGTGGCGGAAGGCTGCGTGCAGGCGGGCTGCGCGCTGGTGGGCGGCGAAACCGCCGAAATGCCCGGCTTTTACCCGGTGGACGAGTACGATTTGGCCGGGTTCAGCGTCGGCGTGGTGGACAAGGAAAAGATTTTGGATAAAACCGCCATGCGCGAAGGTAATGCGGTGATCGCGCTGCCGTCGTCCGGCGTACACTCCAACGGCTTTTCGCTGGTGCGCAAGGTGTTCGATGTGGAAAACGGCGGGCTGAACGTGCAATATGCGGAGCTGGGCGAAAAATCGCTTGGCGAAACGCTGCTCACGCCCACGCGCATCTACGTGAAACCCGTGCTCGCGCTGCTGGAAAAGGTGAACGTGCGGTCGCTTGCGCACATCACGGGCGGCGGCTTTTACGAAAACATTCCCCGGTCGCTGGCCGAGGGCTATACGGTAAAGCTCAACCGCAGTGCCGTGCGGATTCCGCCGATTTTTAACGTGATCGCCAAAGTGGGCGGCATTCCCGAGCGGGATATGTTCAACACCTTCAACATGGGCGTGGGTATGACGGCCGTGGTGCCCGCCGCGCAGGCGGACGAGGCCGTGGAAATCCTCCGCGCAAACGGGGTGGAGGCTTACGCGCTGGGCGAGGTGCAAAAGGGCGACGGGGGCGTAACGCTATGCTGAACATCGCCGTGCTGGTAAGCGGCGGCGGCACCAACCTGCAGGCGCTGCTGGACGCGCAAAAACGGGGCGTGCTGCACAGCGGCGCGATCTCGCTGGTGGTGGCCAGCAAGCCGGGAGCGTACGCGCTGGAGCGCGCGCGTCAGCACGGCGTCGAAACCGCCGTGCTGGAAAAGGCGAACGACGAAACGCCCGAGGCATACGGCGAGCGCCTGATCGCGCTGCTGTCGGCGCACGATATCCGGCTGGTGGTGCTGGCGGGCTTCATGCTCATTTTGGCGCCCAACGTGGTGGCCGCGTACCGCGACCGCATTTTGAACGTGCATCCCAGCCTGATTCCCTCGTTTTGCGGCGAGGGATATTACGGCCTGCGCGTACACCGCGCGGCGCTGGAACGCGGCGTGAAGGTGACGGGCGCGACCGTGCACCTGGTAAATGAAATTCCGGACGGCGGGCGCATCCTTGCGCAGAAGGCGGTGGATGTGCGCGGGGACGATACGCCCGAAACGCTGCAAAAGCGGGTGATGGCCGAGGCGGAGTGGCTGCTGCTGCCGCAGACGACCGAATGGGCGGCTGCCCGGCTCGCCGCGGGACTGCCCCTGTAAGGGAGCGCCGAACCGATCAAGCCGCCCGAACCCGAAAGGTTTTTGGCAGAGCCCCTCCGATGGTGGTATGATAGCAGTGTAAAAAGATCACTCACCGAGAAAACCAAGGGAGGCATTAACCAATATGAAACCAACAAACCTGAACGATTTACTGGCGGGCAACCGCTATCCGGGCCGCGGCATTATGCTGGGCCGCAGCGCCGACGGCACGCGAGCGGTGATCGCTTATTTTATTATGGGCCGCAGCGAAAACAGCCGCAACCGTGTGTTTACCCCCACGGACGACGGCATTATCACCGAGGCGTTCGACCCCTCCAAGATGACCGATCCGAGCCTGATCATCTACGCGCCCGTGCGAGCGCTGGACAACAAGACCACCGTGGTCACCAACGGCGACCAGACGGATACGGTGATCGATTTCCTGCAAAACGGCAAAACGTTCGAGGACGCGCTCCGCACCCGCACCTTCGAGCCGGACGGCCCCAACTACACCCCGCGCATTTCGGGCGTCCTCACGGTGGAGGACTGCCGGATGAACTACAAGCTTTCCATCCTGAAAAGCGACGGGCAGGAGCCGCCTGCCGCGCAGCGATTCTTTTTTGAATATCCCGAACCCAAAGCGGGCGAAGGCCGGCTGATCCACACCTACCGCTGTGACGGAAGCCCCATTCCCAGCTACGAGGGCGAGCCGACGTGCGTTACGGTGGACTGTGCCGATCTGGACCGGTTCGCCGCCGAGCTTTGGAACGCGCTGGACATGCAAAACCGGGTCAGCCTGTTTGTGCGCACGGTGGAGCTGGAAACCGGCCACACCGAAACCCGCATTCTGAACCAACACGCCTGATCTTTCCCCCTGATTCCGATATTGCGCAAGGAGGCAATCCGTCTTATGAAGGAAATGGAACTGAAGTACGGCTGCAACCCCAACCAGATCCCCGCCCGCATCTACATGGAAAACGGTGATCTGCCGCTGACGGTATTAAACGGCAAGCCCGGCTACATCAACTTTCTGGACGCGCTCAACGGCTGGCAGCTGGTAAGCCAGCTGAAAGCCGCCACCGGGATGGCCGCCGCGACGTCCTTTAAGCATGTCAGCCCCGCGGGCGCGGCGCTCGGCGTGCCACTGACCGACACGCTTCGCAGCATTTACTTCGTGCCTGCCGACGCGGAGCTTTCGCCCCTTGCCTGCGCCTATGCCCGCGCGCGCGGCGCCGACCGCATGAGCAGCTTCGGCGACTGGATCAGCCTTTCGGATGTGTGCGACGTGCCCACCGCGCTGCTGATTAAGCCCGAAGTGAGCGACGGCGTTATCGCGCCGGGGTACGAGCCGGAAGCGCTGGAGATACTCAAGTCCAAGCGGCGCGGCACCTACAACATCGTGCAGATCGACCCCGCCTATAACCCGCCGAAGCTGGAGCGCAAGGATATATTCGGCATCACCTTTGAGCAGAACCGCAATGAGCTGACCATCGATGATAATTTTTTCGCCAACGTGGTTACCAAAAACAACGTCCTGCCGGACGCCGCCAAGCGCGATCTGGCCGTGGCGATGATCGCCCTCAAATACACGCAGTCCAACTCCGTCTGCTATGTGAAGGACGGCCAGGGCATCGGCATCGGCGCGGGGCAGCAGAGCCGCATCCACTGTACGCGCCTCGCGGGGGATAAGGCCAACAACTGGTGGCTGCGCCAGCACGAAAAAACGCTGGCCCTGCCGTTTTTGCCGGAACTGAAAAACCCCGACCGGGACAACGCCATCGACCGCTACATCAGCGACGAGGCGGAGGAAACGGTGCTGGCCGAGGGCAAATGGCAAACGCTTTTCAGCGTGAAGCCCGCGCCGCTCACCAAAGCGGAGAAGAAAGAATGGCTTACGAAGCTCACGGACGTGAGCCTGGGCAGCGACGCGTTCTTCCCCTTCAGCGACAATATCGACCGCGCCGTGCAAAGCGGCGTGTGCTACATCGCCGAGCCGGGCGGCAGCAAGCGCGACCAGGAAGTGATCGACGCGTGCGACCGCTACGGCGTCGCCATGGCGTTTACGGGGCTTCGGCTGTTCCACCATTGACGCGGGTTTCTTTCTTCGGGCACGCGGCGCTGCCGCAGCGCCGAACCGGCATCCCAAAGAGCGTTTTTCGCAGGAGGAGGTTATCCCTATGAAAGTCCTCGTGGTGGGCGGCGGCGGGCGGGAGCACGCCATCATCCGCAAGCTGGCGGAAAGTCCGCTGATCGACGGCCTGTACTGCGCGCCCGGCAACGGCGGCATCGCGGCGGAGGCCGAGTGTGTGCCGATTCCGGCGACCGAGATTGAAAAACTGGCCGACTGGGCGGAGAAGAACGCCATTGAATACGTGGTTGTCGCGCCGGACGATCCCCTGTGCATGGGGATGGTGGATCTGCTGAAGGCGAAGGGCATACCCGCCTTCGGGCCGGATAAAGCCGCCGCGCGCGTGGAAGGCAGCAAGGTTTACGCTAAAAAGCTGATGCGCAAGTACAACATTCCCACCGCCGCGTGCGAGATTTTTACGGAGATCGAGCTTGCGCTGCGCTATATCCGCATCGCGCCCTGCCCCATGGTGGTCAAGGCGGATGGGCTGGCGCTGGGCAAGGGCGTGATCATTTGCCAGACCCGCGCGGAGGCGGAGCAGGCCGTGCGGGATATGATGGAGCGCGGCAAGTTCGGCGCGTCCGGCAGCCGGGTGGTTGTGGAGGAGTTTTTGGAAGGCCCGGAGGTGAGCGTGCTCGCGTTTACCGACGGCACCGCCATCCGCCCCATGGTATCCAGCATGGACCACAAGCGTGCGCTGGACGGCGACGAGGGCCTGAACACGGGCGGCATGGGCGTAATCGCCCCCAACCCGTATTACACCCCCGATATTGCCGCCATGTGCATGAAAACCATTTTCCTGCCGACGCTCGCGGCGCTGCGCGCGGAGGGCAACCCCTTTAAGGGCTGCCTGTATTTCGGCCTCATGCTGACCGCCGACGGGCCCAAGGTGATCGAGTACAACTGCCGCTTCGGCGATCCCGAGGCGCAGGCGGTGCTGCCGCTGTTGGAAAGCGACCTGTTCGACATTATGCGCCACGTGACCGACGGGACGCTGGCGGACGCGGACGTGCGCTTTTCTACGGGCGCAAGCTGCTGCGTGGTGCTGGCCTCCGGCGGCTATCCCGTATCGTACCGCACGGGCATGGCAATCGACGGCCTTGTGGAGGCCGAGGCGTTGCCGGGCGTGAGCGTGTTCCACGCGGGTACGCGGCTTAGCGACGCCGGGAAAGTGGTCACCGCCGGCGGGCGGGTGCTGGGGGTAACGGCGGTCGCGCCCAAGCTGCCCGAGGCGATCAGGAAGGCGTACGAAGCCGCGGAGAAAATTACTTTCACAGGCGCGCACATGCGCCGGGATATCGGCGCGCGGGCGCTGAAGGCTGCCGAAAACCGCGCGTAACGGGGTTGCCGTTGCGTGAACCGGAACCAACACGGAAGGGGAAAACCCTGCCGCAGCAGCCGCGATGCGGCTGAAACCGTGCCGAGTAAAACCAAACGTCACCGTCAGGAGGAGAAACATGGCCGTTTACCGTGTATACACCGAAAAAAAGCCGCCCTATGCCGTGGAGGCGAAGGCGCTGCTCCGGGAGATCCGCCATATTCTGCTGATCAAGAGCGTCACGGATGTGCGCCTGTTGAACCGCTACGATATCGAGGGGGTGGACGCGGCGCTGTTTGCGCAATGCCTGCCCATCGTGTTTTTTGAGCCGCAGCTGGATACGCACACCGCCGTTCTGCCCGAAACCGGCGCGGCGGCCGTGTTTGCGGTGGAGTACCTGCCCGGCCAGTTCGACGTGAGGGCGGCCTCCTGCGAGGAGTGCGTGCAGCTTGTCAGCCGGGGCGAGCGCCCGGCGGTGCGCACCGCCCGGGTATACCTGCTGTTCGGCCATCCGACGGGCGAGGAGCTTGCCCGCATTCAAAAATACGTCGTCAACCCCGTGGAAAGCCGCATGGCGGAGCTTGCGGAAAAGACGACCCTGCGGCAGACCTACGCGACGCCGGACAGCGTGGAAACGCTTCACGGTTTTACCGCCATGAACGGCGCGGAGGTCGCGGGCTTCGTATCGCGCTACGGCCTTGCCATGGATGCGGACGACCTGGCTTTCTGCCGCGATTATTTCGCCTCCGAGCACCGCGACCCCACGCTGACCGAAATTCGCATGATCGACACCTATTGGAGCGACCATTGCCGCCACACCACCTTTTTAACGGCGCTGGACGACGTGAAAGCCGAAAAGCCCGCGGTGGAAAAGGCGTTTGCGCGCTATCTGGCCCTGCGGAAGGAGCTGGGGCGCGAGCACAAGCCCGTGACGCTGATGGATGTGGCGACGATTGGCGCAAGGGCGCTGCGCGCGCGCGGCAAGCTGCCAAATATCGACGTGAGCGACGAGATCAACGCCTGCTCCATCGTGATCGACGTGGACAAAGACGGCAAAACCGAACCGTGGCTGCTCATGTTCAAAAACGAGACGCACAACCACCCCACCGAGATCGAGCCTTTCGGCGGCGCGGCCACCTGTATCGGCGGCGCGATCCGCGATCCGCTTTCCGGGCGCACGTATGTGTATCAGGCGATGCGCGTCACCGGCGCGGCCGATCCGCTGGTGCCGGTGAAGGACACCATGCCCGGCAAGCTGCCCCAGCGCAAGCTAGTTACCACCGCGGCGGCGGGCTACAGCGCCTACGGCAACCAGATCGGCCTTGCCACCGGCATGGTGGACGAGCTGTACCATCCCGGTTACGCGGCCAAGCGCATGGAGATCGGCGCGGTGGTGGGCGCGGCCCCGGCGGCCAACGTGCGCCGGGAGGTGCCCGCGCCGGGTGATGTGGTGATCCTGCTGGGCGGGCGTACGGGGCGCGACGGCTGCGGCGGGGCCACCGGCTCCAGCAAGAGCCACAAGCTGGAAAGCTTGGAAACCTGCGGCGCGGAGGTGCAGAAGGGCAACCCCGTGATCGAGCGGAAACTGCAGCGCCTTTTCCGCGACAAGGAAGTAACGCGCCTTATTAAGCGGTGCAACGATTTCGGCGCGGGCGGCGTGAGCGTGGCCATCGGCGAGCTGGCCGACGGCCTTGTGATCGATCTGGACGCCGTGCCCAAGAAATACGACGGGCTGGACGGCACGGAGCTTGCGATTTCCGAAAGTCAGGAGCGCATGGCCGTGGTGGTTGCGGCGGAGGATGCCGAAACGTTCATCCGCCTTGCCAATCAGGAGAATCTGGAGGCTACGGTGGTGGCGAAGGTGACGGCGGAGCCGCGCCTGCGCATGAGCTGGAAGGGCAGCACCATTGTGGATTTAAGCCGCGAGTTCCTCAACTCCAACGGGGCGGAGAAACACGCCCGCGTGCGGGTGATGGACGACGGCATCCGGCCCGTGGTTTTCGCGGGCGACACGTTTGCGGAGAAGCTGCAAAATATGGTTTCCGACCTGAACATCTGCTCCAAGAAGGGGCTTTCGGAGCGGTTTGATTCCACCATTGGCGCGGCGACGGTGCTGATGCCCTTCGGCGGAAAAACACAGCTGACGCCCCCGCAGACCATGGCGGCTAAGCTGCCCGTGCTGCACGGCGACACGACCACCGTTAGCGGCATGGCCTACGGCTTCCACCCGCAGCTGATGGAACAAAGCCCCTATGAGGGCGCGTATTTAAGCGTGGCCGAAAGCCTGTGCCGCCTCACCGCGTCCGGCTTCGACTTCCGCAAGGCGTACCTGACGTTTCAGGAATATTTTCAGCGCATGACGGAGGCCCCCGAGGGCTGGGGCAAGCCGCTTTCGGCGCTGCTGGGCGCGCTGGATGCGCAGATGAACTTCGGCGTCGCGGCCATCGGCGGCAAGGACAGCATGAGCGGCACCTTCGAAAGCCTGCATGTGCCGCCCACGCTGGTGAGCTTCGCCATTGCCCCGGGCGAAACGGAAGATGTGATTTCGCCGGAGTTCAAGGCGGCGGGCCATGAGCTGCGCTACCTGTACGCCGATCCGTTCAACGCGGAGGCGCTGGCGAAAAATCTGGATCTGCTGTACCGTTTGATTCACGAAAAGAAGATTGTTTCCGCGTGGGCCGTCGGGCTGGGCGGCGTGGCCGAGGGCTTGTTCAAGATGGCGCTGGGCAACGGCGTGGGCGCGAAAATTGAGGATGCCTTTGCGAACGACCCGTTTGCGCAGGAGATTGGCGGCGTGATTGTGGAGCTTGCCCCGGGCGCGCAGGACGAGGCGCTGACCAAAGCAAGCGAGAAGCTCGGCCAAACCGTTGCCGACTACGCAATCACCTATCGGGAAGAACGCGTTGAGCTTGCCCCGCTTCAGGACGGCTATGAGGGCAAGCTGGACAAGGTGTTCCCGTACCGCAGCCTCGGCGAGGCGGAAACGGCGCCCGCCGTGCCCGCGATCTCGTTTGCGGCGAAGGACTGGCCCAAACCCGCGGTGCGCACCGCGAAGCCCGTGGCGGTGATCCCCGCGTTTCCGGGCACTAACTGCGAGGTGGATACCGCCCGCGCGCTGGAACGCGCCGGGGCGGAGCCGCGCATCGTGCTGGTGAACAACCTGTCGTCTGCGCACGTGGCACGCAGCGTGGATGCTATGCGGCAGGCGATTGCCGGCGCGCAGATGCTGGTGTTCCCCGGCGGCTTCTCCGGCGGGGACGAGCCGGACGGCAGCGGCAAGTTTATCACCGCGTTTTTCCGCAACCCCGCGATGAAGGATGCCGTGCACGCGCTTCTGAACGACCGGGACGGCCTGATTTTGGGCATCTGCAACGGTTTTCAGGCGCTGGTTAAGCTGGGGCTGGTGCCGTACGGCAAGATCGTGGATACGGACGAGCATTGCCCCACCCTTACCTACAACACCGTCGGCCGTCACCAGAGCATGCTGGTGCGCACGCGGATTGCAAGCAACAAGAGCCCGTGGCTGCAAAAGTGCCGCGTGGGCGAGGTGTACACCGTACCGATCAGCCACGGCGAGGGCCGTTTCGTGTGCGAACCCACGCTGCTGGAAACGCTGAAGGCGAACGGACAGATCGCCACGCAGTACGTGGGGCCGGACGGCGAGCCGACCATGGACCTGCTGTACAACCCCAACGGCAGCGTGTGGGCCGTGGAGGGCATCACCTC
>JAQUXV010000093.1 GCA_028692205.1 Eubacteriales bacterium | reverse complement strand
GATGTGCTTGGCCCTGTGGTATACAATAGTGAAGACGATAATGACAACTCACTGGTGCTGCGCCTTGGTGCGAACGGGAGATCGTTTCTGTTTACCGGAGATATGCAGTTTGCCGAGGAGGGGACTCTGCTGGCCGCGGGCGTGGATTTACAGGCGGATGTTTTAAAGGTGGGCAATCATGGCAATCCGGATGCGACAAGCCAGATGTTTGCGGCGGCTGTTTCCCCAAAGATCGCAGTGATATCTACGAGTACGGTTGAGGATGCCGATTCGGCGAACGAGAGAGTGACCTCATTGTTTGACGGCGCTCGAGTTTTGGTAACGGAGGGCTTCACCCGCGGCGCACTTCTGCGCGTCAGCGCATCCGGCGAGATAAAAATCTCCAGCCCCCAACCACCAAGCCCCAACGCGGATATTGAGATTGTGGAAATAGACAAGAATGCACAGACGATCACGTTGATCAATAACGGCACCGAAATGGATATATCCGGGTACATGATTTTCTCGCAAAGAGGGTCGGAGGTTTATGTATTTCCACAGGGTACGGTTATGAATGCAGGCCAAATTCTAACTATAGCCTGTACCGATGGAGAGGGGGACTTGATATGGAACGATAAAAAAGTCTGGCATGCCGAAAAAGATGATGTTGGCGTCTTATACGACAGGTATAGCAGTGAGCTGTCTCGCTTCCTGTAAAGCAAGTACAATCGATCCATAGCTCATCCGCGTGCGATGTAGATAATTGATTGGCAAAACAAAGAGGCGGATGTCGGTTTAAGGAACAGGTCTCAATATACTTCTTATTGTTTGCAGCCGATGACGTGTATAAAACGTCATCGGCTGCAAAGTAAATTTCCTAGTTACAACAGTATAGAATCCTAGTTATCATTCCCGGTTCCATCGTCCGTTCCGTTTCCGTTTTCATCAACATTGTCGTTTTGCTCATCTAAACCCGGTGACTGTGACAGAACCTGACCGGAAATACAATCGATTTTGACTTCCAGAATAGTATTGTTTGACGTATTGAACAATTCTACCTGATACAATAGGTTGCCGTTTTCAGAGTCCAGCTGCAGCGCGAAGAGAGTATAATCCGGATATGCAGTGTTTGCAATTGATAGTGCTTGATTAAAGGAGACTTTCACAGCACTCATATCAAAAGCATCTCTTTGCGCATCATTCCCATTGTCATCCGATTTGTCTTCGTATTGGATGTTTTCCCCGCCCTGCTCGCCTATTTCGTTTTGATCGTTCTCAGCGGTTTGCGGAAGAATCTGCCCCGATATACAATCAATAGCAATCCCAACAACCGAATCATCTGCCGGATTGAGCAGCGCCGCCTGGTACATCAGGACTCCATTTTCATTTTCCAGCCCCAGCGTAAGCAGCGTATGACCGGGATAAGCTTCTTTTGCTGTGGATAGAGCCTGATCAAAGGTTATAGTAACCGCGCTTAAGTTCAAAGTGAAGAATTCGTCCCCTTTAGATTCGCCTCGGTTTGTCTCTGAACCATTTTCATCGTCATCATAAGTTTCGTCCTGTGTGTTGTCAGAAAATTGGACATCAGCACCGCCATTTTCGTCTTGTTCATTCTGATTGTTTTCTTCGGCGGCTTGCGTAAAAATCTCCCCAGATTCACCGTTAATGGTAAACTCGATGATCGAATTGTCAACTGGATTGAGTAATTCTGCCTGGTACGCATGAATGCCATTTTCGTCATCTAGTGCCAGGGATAGCAGTGTCAAGCCAGGATACGCATCGCTAACAATCGAGAGTGCCTGGTCGAACGATACCTTTAGGGAAGTCATAGCAGTGGTGTTAGTGTTGCTGTCCGCCGATGCGATAATGAAAGGCGATACTGCCAGGAGAAATGCCAGTGTTACGGATACGTAAGTTTTCTTCATGTGTTTCATTTTGTTGCCTTCTTTCCAAATTTTCGTTCTTTATTTGCCGGTTCAAACGCGGCAGTCTATTGAACATTTTAAGATTAACACCCCAAGATGAGAAATAAATGAAGTGGATCCTTTTAAGAATGTTTTTCAGAATCTATCTCCTGCTTCTTAACCATGCTGCAACTATACCCACAATTGCTCCAATACCTCCACAGATGACTGTAACAATCACCACAGTGCTCATCTCTCCTCCGAACCGTTCCGAAAAGGATGCCGGGTATGGAAGCAGATAGCCCAGTCTGAGATATAGTGAAACCGCAATGGCTAGAATGTATTGAACGGCAATCCCGATCAGAAAACCGAGAAATCCTCTGCGAAGCATGTTCTTGACGATCATACAACATCCCACTTTCATCAGAAAAAGATGATGTCCGACACATAGCGCTCTTCTCCGCCCGCGGGGCTGTTGAGAATTTGTCCTTGAAACCACAACTCGGTTGAGCCTCCGCCGTCAAGGTTCATCGCAGTCTGAGCTCCGTATTCCACGAATAACTGCTGAAGTTCCGGCAGCGTCATCCCATTGGAATATCCATCCTGCCGCCCGTCAGCTATAATAATGATATAATGAAGCGTATCAATCTGACCGATCGCCGTGCGGGGCTCCCTCCGCGTACTTCTCGTGGAGATTACATCAAACGCGCTGTTAAAACTTACAGCCTGCCCGTCTCTCACTAGCTCAGGTCCGAACTCAAATGTTTGCCATACATTTTCGGATACAAGCTGCTGGCTCAGCGCTTTCGGTTTTTCCCCTTTACGGTCGGAAATTACGGACATATCTCCGTTTTGATCCACTATCAACATGTTACGGGTTGTAGTATTGGCTCGGATTAGTTCCCCGTTGCGAATGATCGTTCCGTATTTATGCGTTCCATAATCGTCACCATTAATGGCCAGAATAGCATGATTCCTCACAGCTATATCAGATACTACTTCCAATGCACTGTATGCTTTGTCTCCACTTAGTGCCGTTTGAAAATACACCGGATCGGATAGCTGTACGTCCACAACGAAATAAGTCATGTCGTTTTCTGCTGTCTTTTTAATTGTGATGCGGCGAAATTCGTCCTGATACTGATAATCATAAAGTGGCATGATACAAGGAACCTGCCATTGTTCCGCGTAGGCTGCTTCAGCGATTGCTTCCGATTGGGTCGTGCCATCCGCGTTTACGATCGTAATACTGATATTTCCCGTGTTCATCAAATTATTGTCGACAGTTCCCTGGACTGTATCCGCTGTTGCCCATATATTGAACCCAAGAACCAGTGCAATTATTAGAAACATCGCTATGCTTGTCTGTTTAACTGCGTTCCTCATACTGTACCTCCACTTGCCGTATCGTCATCTTTAGGACATAATTACTGTATCCGATGAAAATGAGAAGAAGATGAAAACCAAAGGGAATTCGGCCTTTCTCATCAGATTTTCATTTGGCTATGATATACTTGCTACATAATAGAATGAAAGGAAACGGTCAATTTGCGAATTCTAATTGTCGAAGATGATTCCGCCCTCCGTAAAATCCTTCAGAAACGTCTCACAATGGAGGGATATGCGGTTGACGCATGCGCAAACGGGATAGACGGTCTGGATTATGCGCTTGCCATGACATATGATGGGATCGTACTGGACATTATGCTGCCGGGCATGAACGGGCTGCAAATCCTAAGGCAATTGCGAGACAAGCGCTGCGAGAGCGGTGTTTTACTGCTCACCGCGAAAGACGCAATACCAGATCGTGTTCAGGGGCTTGATATTGGCGCGGATGATTATTTGACGAAACCTTTCGCATTTGATGAGCTGTTGGCGCGTTTGCGGGCACTTTTACGAAAACGCACAGGCATACACTCTCCCAAACTAGTCGTTGCCGACCTGGAAATGGATATAACAGCGCATGTTGTTTCACGCGGGGGGAATGATATTTGCTTAACAGCCAAAGAATACGCTTTGCTAGAATATCTTATGCTCAACGTCGGACAGGTGCTGACTCGCGATCAGATCGTAGATCATGTATGGAACTACGATCACCAGTTCGAAACCAATCTTGTCGATGTGTACATCCGCTATTTACGCAAAAAAATCGACTGTGATGACACGACGAAACTCTTGCATACAGTGCGAGGATTTGGATATGTGCTAAAGGTGGAAGCATCAGATGAGAAGTAATATGCGCTTACGTACAAAAATGACTTTTTGGTATACGGCCTTTACATTTGTCGTTATTACCGTGTTTTGTATATTTCTGTATTGGGTTGTCTCCAGCGAGCTTCAGCAAAGCCTACAAAACGAGACAACGATGGCCATGAGCCAACTTATCTCACAAATCGAGAATGAAAACGGTATGATCACATTCGAGAACGAAGTACCGGTATCTCAGAACATCATGTTTTATATCACCGAAGATAATGGAAGCGAAATTGCTTCATATGGGAAAGATATCACTGTGTTTGATCAGGTGCCGATTCATGAGAACGAGTATTCTACAGCGAAAGGCGCAGAAAGCGATTGGCTTTTATTGGATTCCGCACTCATCCGTGAGGATCATTTCGCTTTGCGCGTGCGTGTTGCGGCATCATATGCACATAACCAACAGGTATTGTCCATCCTATTACTGCTATTTTTCATTGGGGTTCCCTCCATAACAATTATCTTGCTTTTGGGTGGTTTTGGTATCGCTAAACGTTCACTCATGCCAATACGAAAAATCATCACGAGTGCTGAGATCATATCGCAGGGCAATCTGTCCGAACGCATTCCTCCAACCCACATTAACGATGAAATTGGAGAGTTGACAGATGCGCTTAACGGCATGCTTGCCAGTGTAGAAGCATCGTTTGATAGGGAAAGGCAGTTTTCTTCCGATGCGTCCCATGAACTGCGGACACCGGTAACCGTGGTACGTGCCTACACAGAAACTCTGATGAACGAATCGGCACTTATAGAGGAACACCGGGAGTCCCTGCAAACCATCTTAACCGAATGCACTCGTATGGAAAAGATCATCAGTCAATTGCTGATCATTACGCGCGGACAAGAGAAGTGTTATCCTATATGCATCGAAACCATAAAGTTGAAGGATGTGGTGGAAAGCGTGACCGAAACCATGGAAGAGCAGCTACGGGAGAAAGGCATTAAAATGATATCGCATTGTTCCGCGAATATGGAGATCCAGGCCGACCAAAGCCTGCTCACACAAATGCTGCTCAATCTGGTAGAAAACGCTGTCAAGTATGGAAAGAGGAAGGGAACGATCAACCTTTCTGTTAATCAAAATAATGAAGCAATCATCCTATCTATCAAAGATAATGGCATCGGTATACCCGAAGAATCACTGCCGCATATCTTTGATCGTTTCTATCGGGTTGATGCTTCCCGTAACCGGAATGGCAGCGGTCTTGGATTGTCTATCGTGAAATGGATCGTTGAAACACATCAAGGATCCATTGATGTTCGAAGCAAACTGGGGCATGGAACGGAATTCGTGATCACGGTTCCCAAATTGTAAAGCGACCTGAGTATTATTAATGGATAGTAATTCGGCTCGAGTCGCTATATGTGATTATGTAGTAATGTAAAAACGCTATAAAACTATGGGAGGCTGAACTTTGAAACAATCAAAAATAAAGCTGTTGATGAAACTGTTCTGGTCCACATTTAGACTGAGCTCGTTCACGTTTGGGGGAGGCTATGTTATCGTTCCCCTGATGAAAAAACAGTTTGTGGATAAGCTACATTGGATTGATGAAAAGGAAATGCTCGATTTTATAGCGATTGCCCAGTCATCGCCAGGGCCGATTGCAGTTAATGCATCGGTAATCCTTGGCTATCATCTGGCGGGTATACCAGGCGCGCTGGTTGCAGTGTTTGGGACCGTATTGCCTCCGTTGATTCTGCTTTCGATCATTTCAGTCGGCTATAGTGCGTTTATCGGCAACAGGCTGATTCAAAGTGTTTTGCGCGGAATGGGTGCGGGGGTATGCGCGGTGATCATCGACATCGTCATTGATATGAGCGGGAAAATTATCAAACGAAGAGAGATAATGCCTATCGCGATTGTGGTGGCTGCTTTTATCGCAGTTACGATGTTCAACGTCAACGCGATGTTCGTCATCCTGACTTGCGTATTCATTGGGCTATTGAGCGCGACTAAAAACAACGCAAGTGAGGTACAGGATGATCTACCTTAAGCTTTTATTGGCATTTTTTCAGATCGGTCTATTCAGCATCGGAGGCGGGTATGCCGCTCTGCCGTTGATACAAAACCAGGTCGTGCAGATACATGGCTGGCTTACTATGGATGAATTTGCGGATATCATCACAATTTCACAAATGACTCCGGGACCAATTGCGATAAATTCCGCAAGTTTTGTTGGCGCAAGAATCGCGGGTCTTTGGGGCGCTTTGGTCGCGACACTTGGTTGCGTGTTACCCTCGTTTATCATTGTATTATGCTTTGCGTTCTTGTATAAAAAATACAGAAACCTCCGATACGTACAGGGCGTACTGAAGAGCCTGCAACCCGCAGTTGTGGGCTTGATTGCTTCGGCTGGCGTGGTTATTGTTTCTCAAGTGCTTTGGCAGGGGAGCCTTTTCGAGTTTCAGGTAAGCGCTATTGACTGGATTGCTGTAGTGATCATGCTGATCTGTATTCTACTGTTGCGAAGGTTTAAACTCAATTCAATATACGTTATGCTGGGTGCCGGTGCTGTAGGCGGATTGATTTATACCATGCTATAAATGCACGTGCATCGTTTCTATATTGCTGAAAAGAACGCGTATAACTGGGAAAAGCCAGGAGGCTTTGCCTCTGTTACTACGGATTTTCTCCCTTCGCTGTCCAGTAGGAAGTGAGGGGAGTTTTTCTATCCCTCGGAACGGAGGGTGGCTTTGGAACATTCAACAACAGAGATCGTGGTAGGAAAAACGCTGTTCATTGTCACAGCTGAGTGCAGCCCGGCAGCTACCGAGACCTTAGAGCAGAAGCTGAAAAAGCTGATCATCCAACACATTCCGGATGTGCGAAAAGTTAACAGTAAGTTATCGGATAACGCCGCCGGGCAACTTGCTATGTCCTCCGATCAGAGCGAACATGGTCACGACCCAAACGAAAGCAGGAGGAGTTCTGATGATGAGGAAACAGCAGGTTGACCAAAGCAAAATCACTGCACTGTATTGCCGTTTGTCCCGTGATGACGGCGGCGATGCGGAGTCCAACAGCATTAGCAACCAAAAGGCGATTCTGAACAAGTATGCCGCCGAAAATGGCTTTACCAATCCAAGGTTCTATGTCGATGATGGATGGTCGGGCGCGAATTTCAATCGCCCCGGCTTTCAGGAAATGCTCGGCGACATCGAGGATGGTGTCGTTGGGGCGGTAATATGCAAAGATATGTCAAGGTTCGGTAGAGACTACTTGAATGTTGGTCTCTACACAGAGATGACCTTTCCAGACGCAGGCGTTAGGTTCATTGCCATATACGATAACGTGGATAGCGCGAATGCAGTGGACAACGATTTCACGCCGTTTCGGAATATCATAAACGAGTGGTACTGCCGCGACATCTCCAAAAAGGTTAAGGCAGGGATGAAGGCCAGGGCGCTAAAGGGAGAGCATCTCACAGGCAACGTTCCCTATGGATACCTGTGGTCTGATACCGATCCCAAAAAATGGGTGATTGACGAGGAAGCCGCGGAAGTGGTACGGGAGATTTATCGACTCTACATTGGGGGTATGACTTTCAAGCAAATTGCCGAAGAAATGAGCAATCGGAAAATTGACCCGCCTTCCAAACACATGATGCAGATCGGACTATACAAGTACGGCAGACGCCTCAATCTTGAGGATCCGCCAGAATTCTGGCACTTGGCGACAATCATTGTGATTATCGACCGTTACGAGTATGCAGGACATACCGTCAGCTACCGTAGAGAAAAGATATCCTATAAAAACAAGAAAAGCGTCCAAAACCCTGAAAGTGACTGGATTGTTACCCGTGATACACAAGAGGCGATCATCGACGAGGAAACCTGGCAAACTGCTCACAGGATCAGAGAAAGTGGCCGGCGCAGAAAGATCATCGCTCACGATAAAAGTCCACTCAACGGTTTGATTTTTTGTGACACGTGTGGGAACAAGCTGTATTACAAGCCTACACCGAGGTTGAAATCCCACGGCGGATGCTATATGTGCGGGTACTATCTGCATTACAAACTCTGCACAACGCACTATATTCGACGGGATGATTTGGATGGAATGGTGCTCACCCATCTCCGCAAGGTCACGGCTTTTGCCAAAGCGCATGAAGACGAGTTCACCAGAATGGTGGAGCGGAAAACAAAGCGAAGCGGTGATGACGCTCTCCGTAAAAACGAGAAAGAGCTCGCCGAGGGGCTGAATCGCCTAAACGAAATCGACCATATCATAAACCGACTATATGAGGATAAGGTGGTCGGCGAATTAAGCGCCGAGCGGTTCGCAAAAATGCTCGCCGGCTTTGAGGCAGAACAATCACAGCTCCGCACCCGTTGTGAACAACTGCGAATTGTCATCGCCGAAGACAGGGAAAATAACGATGGTGTGGAGCGGTTCATAAAACTGGTAAGGCAGTTCACAGATATTACCGTATTGACTACAGAGCTTGCGGTGACACTTATTGAAAAGGTCATCGTCGGGCAAGCGGAAAAAATCGATGGACAACTGCGGCAAAAGGTCCGAATCATTTACAACTTCATAGGTGATGTGACTGGGGAAATTCCTGAATAGCGGCTCTGTCGAATGTGACGGAGCCGCTGGTTTTTTGCCCCAACTCTACTACCATAAGAATAACACTCCCA
>JAQUXV010000092.1:6301-8827 GCA_028692205.1 Eubacteriales bacterium | reverse complement strand
CCGTTAAAAGCGAACAAAGTAACCGTCATGCAAAGCGTAAGTGTGTATGCAATGACTTTTCTCATACCCGGTACCCCCGATCATTCATCAATCGTCGTTATCGTAACGCTCATTCCCAGCCGGACGGAATCGTCCGCCTGGAAAGCGATATACCCCGTATATTTCGGTGTTGAAGAAGTTGTGGTTGTGGCCGTCGTATCGCCGCTTTGCGTGGACGAAGCCTCGCTCACGTAGGAGATGCCGGTTACGGTACCCTGCACCGCCTCGCCGCTGTCCTCTTTCCAGTTGAACACGATGTTCATCGTATCCCCCACGTTGACGACGTTTAATAAATCCTCATCGATGCTGAACTCGATCTGATAACTGTCCTGCTGATATACGGTCAGCAGCACGTCGCCCTTGGCCACCTTTTGCCCGGCTGTAGCCTTGATTTCGTCGATGACGCCGCTCACGTCGAACTGGATGGTATCGCTGTATTCACCCAGCGCATCCAGCGTGCCTTCCACGGTTTCAAACAGCAGCTGGCCGCGTTCCACCTCTTCGCCGTCTTCCACATACAGCTTCAGCAGGCTGCCCGTACCGGCAATGGCAAGCTCCGGCGTACGGCCAACCGTGCCGCTGCCAATCCGGCTCTCCGTGGTGTAATCCTCGTCGCGGTAGATGTATACGGTATCTTCCATATACAATTCCCCCGCGGTCGTTTGCACGGTGTATTTGGTGCCGTCCACTGAGGTGACGATGCCGACCGCTTTATAGGTACCGTCCCGCTTATTGCGAATGTACACCGTTTCGCCGATGCGCACGTACTTGTTCTCAATAGCGTCGTACGCTTTGTCGATGGTGCAGGAGATGGTGTACTTGCTCACCGGCGCAACGTAGAGCACCGTGGTGTTGTTCAGCGAGTCCCCTTCCTCGTTGAAAATGCCGCGCACCGTGCCGTCCTCCGGCGCAAGCACTTTGGTGGTCTGCAGGGTCGCCACCGCGTCACCTACTGAAATTAACGCGCCCTCGCGCAATGAAATGGATTGGATGGTTCCGCCGTATGGAGCAAGCACCGGTATCGTGTCCCCGGCGACAACGTTGCCTTCAAACTCCTCTTCAGCCGATGCCAAAGCGGGTACCAGCAGGAGTATCGATAAAACCAGCGCGATCAGCTTCTTATTCTGCATTTACGCTTCCCTCCTCAAGGCTCGTGGTTGATGTGGCAGGTTCGCCGCCGCTGGGCGCTTCCTTGCCGCCGGACGGCGGCGTGCCGCCGAATTCCTGGGTGTTTCCTTCGTCGCCCGTGGGCCCGGCAGCTTGCGCGTCGGTGGTATCCGCCGTCGCTTCGGCCGTTGGCTCCGCGGTCACACCCGTCTGCTGCGCGTCGCTCGTTGCATCGGTTCCCTGCGGTGTCGCGGCATCCTGCGCGGCGGCGGTGCCGTCTGTTGCGTCGCCCGCCTGCGGCATGGCGCCGCCGTTGGCAGCGTCCGTACCGTCCCAGGTGGGCATATCACCCATCTGCGGCATTTCGCCGTCGGTACCCGACTGCATGCCGCCGCCCAAGCCGCCACGGCGGCTCATATCATTTATAACGATCTTTTCACCGAAAATCATCCTATAAATATCTTCTAATGTAATTGTCGCTTTTACGCTCTCGGAACCCGCCACCGTATACACCGTCTGGCCGGATACGAGGCCATCGGTGATCTCCACCTGCATGCCGTCGCTCAAGCCCGTTTCCACCGTTTGCTTTGTGTAAGTGCCGTCGTCCTGCTTTAAAAGCACGTAAGGGTTGTTGTCCTCATCAAAGGCCAGCGCCGCCATATCCAGCGTCGTTACGTTCGTCACGGCGTCCGCGGGCATGGTTACCGTCGCCTGCATACCGGGCAGAACGTTTTCCGGCACGGTCAAATCGCAGGTAACGGTGTAAAACGCCACCGAACCCATCGACTGCGATACGCGGTTGATATGGGCGATCGTCGTTTCAAAATCCGTGCTCAGGGAAATAACGCTTACCGTGCATTCCTGCCCCAGCGAAAGCTGCTCAATGTCGTATTCGTCCACATTCATGCTGACTTCCAGGTGTTTCAGGTCGCACACTTCCACAACCGTGCGGTTTGGCCACACCCAGTCGCCCACCTCCACGCGAATCTCGTTGACCACGCCGTCAAAACTGGCGTTGAACAACTCGCCCGTGGACATCAAAATCAGCGGATCGCCGCTCGATACCTCGTCACCGGATTGTACGTAAATTTCTTTGACCGTACTTTCTTCCTCGGAGGAAAAGGACTCGTCCTTTTTAACGCTCAGGCTCGCGCTGAAGCTTTTATAGGTATTGATGTCGCCGGTGCCGACTGTATAGCTGTCGTATACCGTTACGGCATCCGCGGTAACCATCGGAATCAAGTAAATCCAGCCGGCCAGCGCAATAACGCCGACGATTGCCAACGCCAGAAGCGTTTTCAGAATCCGCAGCACCGTTTTTTTTCGTCTTTGTTTCTGATCCGGCATCCTGCCATCACCTTTCCCTGCATGGCCGAAGCG
>JAQUXV010000092.1:3187-6201 GCA_028692205.1 Eubacteriales bacterium | reverse complement strand
CGGCCAGCGCAATAACGCCGACGATTGCCAACGCCAGAAGCGTTTTCAGAATCCGCAGCACCGTTTTTTTTCGTCTTTGTTTCTGATCCGGCATCCTGCCATCACCTTTCCCTGCATGGCCGAAGCGTGCGTTTCGCGCTTGCGGCCGGAAACCCCGGTGCCAGAATCCGCAACCGTAGTTCTTTTGCCGGTTTACGGTTTTAAGCATAGAAGGATAACCTGAAAAGAACCTGAAAACGATTTGGAATTTTTTTCAGTTCTATTTCAGGTTTTACAATTATGATAATGTCTGCGACAAAACCGTCGCGATTATGATACACTGGGTGAGTACCCGACAACCCGCCTTGCGTTTCGCTACAGCCCGCCGGCAGCCGGGATGGATCAGAGCAAGGGTAGGGGGGCGGTATCCCCGGCTCCCTCGTGGTTGTAACAGCCGCGTCGTGCCGGAGATGAAACAACGAGGGGTTTACGGCGTTTACCGGACCGGTAACCGGTTTGTCAGGTTTTACGGGCTTTTCGCAAGGCTTTCGGCTCGCAGCGGCGTTCAGCCGACTTTTTAACGCGTTGTCCATCGATACGCGATAGGGCTGGAACCCAGCCCGACAGCAGCGTGACTTTCAGAGGGAGTGGCATCCAATGCGCATCCTGATCATTGAGGATGAAGTTCGGCTGGCCGGTACGCTGGCCGACATGGTAGGCGAGGACGGGTACACCGCCGACGTGGCTCACGACGGCGAAACGGGGCTGGACAGCGCGTTGAGCGGTATTTACGATGCCATCGTGCTGGATGTGATGCTGCCCAAGCTGGACGGTTTTGAAGTGTTAAAACGCCTCCGGCAGGACGGCATTCAAACGCCCGTGCTGATGTTGACCGCCAAGTCCGACCTGATCGACCGGGTACACGGACTGGATTTGGGCGCGGATTATTACCTGACCAAGCCGTTTGAAAACGCCGAGTTTCTGGCTTGCCTGCGCGCGGTTATTCGCCGCCAGGGCGAAATTACCCCCGAACGGCTTGCTTTCGGCGACCTGACGCTGACCCCTTCGATGGGCGTGCTGCGCTGCAAGGAACGCGCGCTTACGCTGAGCGCGAAAGAGTTGGAAATTATGCGCCTTCTGATGCTGAACCAGAAGACCATTCTCTCAAAAGAAACCCTGCTGGTGAAGGTGTGGGGCTACGATACCGACGCGGGCGACAACAACGTGGAAGCCTATATTTCCTTTTTACGTAAAAAGTTGTCTCTTCTCCGCTCTACCGTTTCGCTCAGCGTCGTCCGGCGGCTGGGCTACCGATTGGAGGTAACGCAACCGTGATCCAAAAACTGCGTAAAAAGCTCGTCGTTGTGCTGATGGCTGTAGTCTGCCTGTTTCTGGTCGGCATTCTCATCAGCCTTTTCGTCACCTCCAAGACCGAGTTTGAAAGACGCAGTTTCAACTCCTTCAAGGAACCGCCCGCCCACAGCGAGGCCATCGTGCCCGACGACACGCTGCCGGCTGCCGAACCCAGCGACCCGAACGCGATCGACGTTCCCATCGCCATCGGCAGGGTGGATGCGGACGGCACGGTTACCGTGATGAAAAACCAGCTCTATTACGTAACCGAGGCAGAACTGGTAACCATCATTCAGGGGTTGACCACCCAGCAGGCCGACACGGGCCTTGCATCCGACTATAACCTGCGCTACCGCCGACGCGTCAACGACGACGGCACCACGCTCTATTTCTTTTCCGATACCTATATGGAGCGCAATTCGCTCAGTTCGCAGATTTTATACTCCGTTATCATCGGGGTCGGGGCCATCGGCTTGTTCTTCATTGTGAGCATGCTGTTGTCACGCTGGATGGTCAAGCCGGTGGAACGCGCGTGGGAGAAGCAGCGCCAGTTCGTGGCGGATGCATCTCACGAGCTGAAAACGCCGCTGACAGTGGTGCTTTCCAACACCGATATGCTGATCGCCTCCAACGCGGTCACCGACGAAAAGAACAAGATACGTTTGGATAATATCCGTGCGGAATCCCAGCGAATGAAAGGGCTGGTGGAAAACCTGCTCGCCCTTGCCCGGTCGGACAGCACGCCCCGGACGGTGCTGCGCGACACCGTAAACTTCAGCTTCGTGGTTAACAGCGCAACGCTTACGCTGGAGCCGACGGTATATGATATGAGCCGCACCATGGACTGCCGGATTGAGGAAAATTTGTCAGTGATGGGCGACGGCGGCAAACTGCGCCAGCTGATCGACATTCTGCTGGATAACGCGCTGAAATACAGCAACGAAGGCTCCCCCATTCAGGTATGCATGAACGGGCTCGGTAAAAAGGAACTGCTGCTGACCGTGACCAGCGAAGGCGCACCCCTGCCCCCCGAAGAATGCAAAAACATTTTCGAGCGCTTTTACCGGTCGGATAAATCCCGCGGGCAGGAAAAGGGCTACGGCTTGGGGCTTTCCATCGCCCAGGCCCTTGTGGAAGAACACCACGGTAAAATCTGGGCGCAGTCCGACGGCGTCCGCCTGAACACCTTCTATGTCAAACTACCGTGCGTGGATGAGAAGCCCGCCGGGAACGAGCCTGAATAAACCGGCCGAATAGAGCAAACCGCCGATGCGTGAGTTCATCGGCGGTTTGTCCGTTGGTAAACCTCTTTTAGCACGCAGATTCGTCGTGCTAAAAGAGGTTCAGGTGCGCGAAGCCGCGCACGGGCGGAAATGTATATGGACGTACGCAACCGCTAATTGTGGCGTAGGCGGCAAAGCAGATGATCCGGTTTCAGCAAGCGAACCGCCGATGAGCGATTTCATCGGCGGTTCGCTTTACTTCTCAATGGATCTCCGGTACCCTGCCGTTATTTGCCCATGTTCATTTCCCCGACAATCGGGGAGGCGAGCAACGCGGCGGGATCCGGCTGGGTAAGCGCCCACATCAGCTTGGTTACAGCCGCTTCGGTGGTCATATCCTGTCCGCTGTGTACGTGCGTCAGCATCATGCCGCGTCCCACCTCGTACACGGTCAGGTCC
>JAQUXV010000092.1:0-3087 GCA_028692205.1 Eubacteriales bacterium | reverse complement strand
CGCGGCGGGATCCGGCTGGGTAA
Organism: Eubacteriales bacterium; assembly: GCA_028692205.1. The sequence continues at coordinate 3,064 of JAQUXV010000092.1, read as the reverse complement.
GCGCCCACATCAGCTTGGTTACAGCCGCTTCGGTGGTCATATCCTGTCCGCTGTGTACGTGCGTCAGCATCATGCCGCGTCCCACCTCGTACACGGTCAGGTCCGCCTTTTCGTGCAGGCACTGGCTCACCACCAGCACATACACGCCGCTTTCAGCCAGTTCCCGGAGCGCGGCTACCAGGTTGCGGCGGATGTAATGCAGCCCGCCCAGCCCAAACGCCTCTATCACCAGCCCCTTATAACCCGCTTCCCGAACAAAACGAAACACATCCGGCGAAGTGCCCGGCACAATTTTCAGCAGGAACACGCGCGGGTCCAGCGTCGCCCGAAGGCCCTGCGCCATCCCCTCGACCGGCGTAAACCGCTGAGGGTGGCGGATATGCACGCCTTCCGCGTCAAAATACCCGGCCAACGGCGCGTTGATACTGGAAAACGCGTCCATGGCGGTCGTGTGGGTTTTTACGCAGCGCACGCCGGAAATCAGTTTATAGTCAAACGAAACATACACCCCGCCCACGTCCTGCGTGGCGGCGACAATGGCGTGCCGCATGTTGCCGCGTGCGTCGGTGAGCGGATGTACCAACGGAAGCTGCGAGCCTGTAAAAATCACGGGCTTGGAAACCCCGGCCAGCATAAAGCTGAGTGCCGAGGCGGTATAGGCCATGGTATCGGTGCCGTGGGTAATCACCACACCGTCGCTGTCCCGCAGGGCTTTATCCACCGCCTTGGCCAGCTTGCACCATTCTTCCGGCTGCATGTTGCTGGAATCCATACGGAACACATCCCGCGGGATTACCTCGCAAGGCAGGCCGTCGGCAATGGATGCGAGTAAATCCGTGGCCGTAAGCGTGGGGGCCAATCCTTTTTCGGTCATTGTACAGGCAATGGTTCCACCGGTAGCCAATAATGTGAGGCGTTTTGGCATAGGCGCGTCTCCTTTATCGTCAGGGTTTTGGTTTCTGATCCGAATCGTCCAGCTTGCAATCCTCCCGGGAGTGGCAGCTTCCCGCATACGGGCAGCCGGCGCAGCCACTGCCGCACCCGCCCCCGTTCTTCCGGTTCCGGATCAGCTTGATTGCAAGCCACACCCCGTACCCAACCAGCACCACTGGAATCACAATCGTCAGCGTGGTTCCCAGCATAGGCATCCTCCGTTCTCATGAGTCGGTTCTATCATTACAGCCGGGCCTTCCAATCAGCCAAGCCCCAGCAAACGGCCCGCCTGATAGACTGCCGTCGCCACCACCCACGCAAGCCCCGTCTGCGCAAGCACCGTGGTAAAAGCGAAACGCCCGCTTTCCATTTCCCGCCGCATGGCCGCGTACGCGGCTACGCACGGCATATACAGCAGAATAAACAGGAGGAACGATACCGCCGCCAACGTGGAGGGGAATACCCCCTGGATGGCTGTAAGCATCTGCGCGCTTTGCGCATCCACCCCCGCGATTACCGCCAGCGTGCTCACCACGCTTTCCTTGGCCATGATGCCGGTCAGCACCGCGGTGGAAGCCGCGACATTGCCAAAGCCCGCGGGTACGAAAATGGGGGCGATTAACCCGGCGATGGCGCCCAGCATACTTTTTTCCACATCCGCCGCAGGTTCCAGCGTGAACGTAAAGCTTTGCAAAAACCATACGACCAGCGTTGCTAGGAAGATAATCGTAAAAGCGCGCTTCAGGAAATCGCTGCCCTTATCCCAAAGCTGGCGGCCAACATTCCGCAGGGTGGGCAGGCGGTATTTCGGCAGCTCCATCAGGAACGGCGAAGCGTCCCCGTGGAACATAAACCGCTTGAGCACCAGCCCCGCGACAATCGCCATCAGAATGCCGACCAGATAGAAAATACTCATCACCAGCACCTGGTTGCCGCCGAAAAACGCGCGGGTAAACAGGGCGTAAATCGGCACCTTCGCGCCACAGCTCATAAAAGGCGTAAGCATGATGGTAAAACGCCGGTCGCGCTGGGTGTTCATGCTGCGGGCGGCCATCACAGCGGGTACGGTGCAGCCGAAACCCATCATCATGGGGATGAACGCACGTCCGTTGAGGCCGATTTTGCGCAGAGGCTTATCCATCAGAAAAGCGGCGCGCGCCATGTATCCGCTGTCTTCCAGAATGGAAAGCAACAGAAACAGGATGAGGATGGTCGGTAAAAAGCTGAGCACGCTGCCCACGCCCGTCAGCACGCCGTTAACCACCAGGTTCTGCACCCACTCGGCTACACCCCAGTTCGCCAGCGCCGCCGCCACCCAACTGATGCCATTGGCAACCAGCGCGGAAAAACCGTCCGCCAGCCACGAGCCGATCGGCCCGAACGTGATGTAGAACACCAGCAGCATCATCAGCAGAAACACCGGAATCGCCAGAACACGGTGCGTGAGCACGTTATCGATGCGGTCGCTTACGCTGCCCTGCTCGTCCGCGCCCGGCACCACGCATTCGTCGAGCATTTTCTCGATAAACCGATAGCGCAGATCCGCCATTACGGCGGCGCGCTCCATGCCCAGCTCTTTTTCCATAGCGGTGAGAATTTCATCCACAATATGGCGGGTTTCCGCGTTCAGGTTCAGCTGCTCCATCATCGGCGCGTCGCCTTCGAAGAGCTTGGTGGCCGCGTAACGCGGGCGAACATCCGCCGCCAGCGCCTGCGGCTCAATCAGATGGCGGATGGCGTGCAGCGCCTTGTGCGCCGCGCCGTCACAGATGTCCAGCCGTGCAGGCATGATTTTCTGATCCGCCAGCTCCATGGCGCGGCGCACCAGCTCGTCCAGTCCTTCGCCTTTGCGGGCGGAAATTGCCACCACCGGCACGCCCAGTGTTTGCTCCATCTTTTTCAGGTCGATGGAATCCCCCCGGCTGCGAACCTCATCCATCATGTTCAGGGCGACCACGGTGGGGCGGCCCAGTTCCAACAGTTGCAGCGTCAGATAAAGGTTGCGCTCCATGTTGGTGGCGTCCACGCAGTTGATCACCACGTCCGGCTTGTCTTTCACAATATAGTTGCGGCTGACGATCTCCTCCATGGAATAGGGGCTGAGCGAGTATATTCCCGGAAGATCAACAAT
>JAQUXV010000091.1 GCA_028692205.1 Eubacteriales bacterium | reverse complement strand
GGTGAGGAGAACGCTGTTGTTACACAGGGGTATTATGCCGACTATACGCGTCTCCTGCCGTGGCAAATCGAGCGCATACAGGCGTATCAGGACTTTTTTGTCCGGTATCAGGATTTGTTTTTCGATCAAAGCCTCAAGGATGTATCGCTTACCCATGCCTGCGGAGATAACTGCGAGTATGGCTGCGACCAGCCCTTTTCGCCGGAAGGCGAGCCGGGCAGGCTGTGGCTGACGTTCCGCGAGAGCGGCGCGCGTAAGATGATCGGGCTGATTAATCTGACGGGCGTAAGCGACGATCACTGGAATATTGGCAAGGAAACGCCCACGCCTGTGGAGAATATCACCCTGCACGCACTTGCGCTGTACCCGGTGAAACAGGCGTGGTTTGCATCGCCGGACGCCGGTAACGGCGCGGCCGTGCCGCTGGAATGCGTGTGCCGGGATGCGGATTACGGCGTAGACGTGGTAATCCGGCTGCCGAAACTGGACGTTTGCGGTCTGGTCTGGCTGGAAACCGAATAACGGAGGATGTAGGCGTGAATTATCAGGTGACCGGAAACGAATATCTTTCGCTGCCCACCATCCGGGAAAGCGACGGTGCGATCGAGGGCGTCGCCTTCCTGATGATGCGCCACAAGGGGCTTGTGGAAATCAGGGGCGACCAAGGCGTAGTCTGCCCGTACCTAACAGTGAATGGGAAAACGGGCGCTCTTTCGCCGATATGGAAGCGAGCGCATTACTGGATTCCCTCGTTTACAGCCGAACAAGATGGGATTGTAATCAGCTGCACCTATTTAACACCAGTCGGCGAGCGGGCTTTCGCGGTGCGGCTGCTGGTGGAAAACAAAGGCGTGCAGACGGCCAATATTCGGTTCGGGGTAAATGGCAGCTGGGAGAAAACCCTGCACGAGATTAACGAAACGGTGGAGATTGCGGAAGGGCGCGAGGTAATTCGCTCCGGCTGGAACGATCTGTTCATCTGGACGCAGAAACCGGGAATGCCGCTGTTCGCCTTTGCTCCCTGCGTGGGGGACCGGCAGCCGTACAGCCTGTTCGACCAGAACGCCGAGTGGGAGCAGAGCGGGTTTACGTACGATATTTACAAGCAGGCTGCGTTGCCGCCCAACGGGAAGGCGACGCTGGATGTTTTCTTTGGCGTGGGGTACGAGGGTGTGGCCGCGGCTACGAGCGCCAAGGAACTGCTGCGACAGGGCTATGATACGCTGTACCGACGTACGTGCGGTTGGCTGGCCGAACGGGAAAAACCGGCTTCCGACCCGGCGCTGAAAACGCTTTTGAACACCAATCTGTTTTTCGCCTTTTTCTACGCTTCTGGCCGCAGCGTGGACACCGAGGAGCTTTGTTTGATGACCTCCCGAAGCCCGCGTTACTACGTGAGTGCCGCCTATTGGGACCGGGACAGCTTACTGTGGGCGTTTCCGGCTATTCTGGCCGCGGACGCAACATACGCGCGGGAAGTGCTGGAATACGTGTTTACCAGGCAGGCGCGCAACTTCGGCGTACACAGCCGGTATATCGACGGCACTGTACTGGAGCCGGGTTTTGAGCTGGACGAGTTGTGCGCGCCGGTGATCGCGCTGGAACGTTACCGGGACGCGACGGGCGACAGCGCCTTTGCGGAGCAGGCGTATGTGCAGAATGCCCTGCGGCGCATCCTGAAAACGCTGGAGAGTAAAAAGCATCCGGTGGAAGAATTGTACGAGACCTTTTTGCAGCCGACGGACGACCTGCGCAACTACCCGTATTTGACGTATGACAACGCGCTGGTCTGGCGCGCGTACCGCGCGCTGGCTACGCTGTTGAGCCGGCCGGAACTTGCGGCCCGCGCTGAGGCGGTACGAAGCGCCGTATATGGGCATTGCGTAAAAGAGAAGGACGGCAGGCGGTTCTTCGCGTGGTCGGTCGACCTGCAAGGAAAGTACGATATTTACGACGAGCCGCCGGGCAGTCTGCAGCTTTTGCCTTTCTACGGATTCTGCGACGAAACCGACCCCGTGTGGCAGGCGACCGTCGCCATGATCCGCGATGAGGAATACGAATTCTCTTTCGCGGGCGCGCCCATCGCGGAGATCGGCTGCAGGCACGCGCCGCATCCGTGGGTGCTCTCCATCTGCAACAGCCTGCTGTGCGGACATAAGCAAGAGGCGCTGGAACATTTGAGGCGTACCCGGTTGGACAACGGCGTTGCCTGCGAAAGTGTGAACGAACAAACCGGCGTTTGTGAAACCGGGGAGGCGTTCGCCACCTGCGCGGGCTTCCTCGCATATGCGCTGATGAGGAGCATGGAGCAGCAGCCGTAACTTTTCTGGCACGACAGAGTTTGCCCGAGGGAGAACCCCGAAAAGTACCTGCATTACCATGCTTGTCGGGATAAAAACTGCTTCAGGCATGAATATGCCGAAGCGGCGTCTCCTGCGGAGGGGCCTGTGTTTAACTCCGATATCCGATTGCCGAATCATTCGGTATTATCTAAACGAATACCGTTCAACCGTAAAAACAGCCCGCGAAAGGAAACATGCATCGAGCAAGTTTCGTTCGCGGGCGATTTGAATGAAAACGAACCGATTATACTGCCGTAGTAGACGGGCGAAGAAAAGCGCCGCGCCGGGAACCCAAAGGCCACCACCGGCACCGCGCTGAGAATGAAAGAGATTGAGTATTCGCGAAAGTATATTCGAACCTCGTGCATCCTGTGGAAGAGCAACAGCTGCCTAAATATGGCGTTGCGTTCATTCCCCGACGTATTCTTCTTTGCGGTAAGCTTCGGCCGGCAGATCGAACTGTTCCACAAATGGCTTGCCGTCTTCATACAGCCATCGCTGTATCACAACGGGAACGACTTCAAAAAACCGTTCGTTTGAAAGTGCGGTGTAGGCGTGAAACGAACCGGGAAAGGCGGCTTTGAAAGCTTCGCAGAAGGCACTGTCGTCCATCGGTGCGCCGACTTCCCTGCAGATGCCTTCCACCTGAACGTTGTCGTAACACAGAGCGACGTTTGCGTTACCGGCCAACTGCCGGTACTTGCGAAAAGTGCGATCCGTCTGGAAGTAGAAGCGGCCGTTGCGAATGACAACGCTCATCGTCCGGGCGGTAACGTGATCCTGAAGCGACGTCGCAAGCACCATTTTCCGGCTTGCGCCAAGCTGGTCGTAGACATCGTTGAGCTTCTTTTGAAAACGCGCTTCCATGGTTATTTCTCTCCTTTGGGCAACTATTATATATGTGGAGAATAAGCTCTTTATGCTTTGTGTGGAATCGTATTACCGAGCCAAGCTGAAGCGCCCGTGAAGCGGCGGTGTTTTTCAGCGGCTTCCCTCGCATGAACCGGCACTGCGCTGCCACGAAATTGGTAAGGCAATTATATTATCCTTTACCCGACGATTTTTCGAATACCCTGATAAGGCGAATCTTCTCAAAAAAGAAACAGCTCTTTCAGAAGAAAAGAAATGTTCAGGCCAGCTCCTTTACCATGCGGATGCGGTGCAGGGTAATGGCGGCCTGATCGCGATAACCGATGGAATGATACAGTTTCCGTGCGGCGGCGTTATTTTCATAAACGTTCAAAACCATGCGAACCAGCGCCCTGTCTCCGGCCCAGCGCTCCGCTTCGGCCATTAGCCGCCCGGCCAGCCCATTGCGGCGGGCGTCGGGCGAAACATACAGGTCGCTGAGCTTGGCGTACGGTTCCTGTACGGCTACATCCTGATCGGATGGGCGGCTTTTCGCTTGTACCCTTGTAAAACCGGCGAGGTTACCCCCGTCGGCTTCGGCAACGATGATGTGTGAGCTTCCGCCTTCCAGTGCGCCGTCAATCCAGGATAGCAACAGGGCGTCGTCGGTTCCGTCGTCCTCCGGCTGAAGCTGCTCCATCGCCCGGATCAATCCGCGGTAGAGCACTAGTAGGGCATCCCGGTCACAGGGGGCGGCGGAACGGAGGTGGAAATGGGTTGGTTCACAGACGTTGTTCACGTTTTCAGGACTCCTTAAACTATATGTAGGAACTTCTTCCTCTTGGTTTTGAACAGGTGGGGATTTCGCTTTGGCATTATAGCAGGATTACGCCGTATAAACAAGCGAAAGACCATCCATTCAAACAATGTGGAATGAAGGGCAGACAAACAATGGCGCTGTCGCGGTCGCTAAGCATGAAAAAGTCGACAGAGGCCGTGAAAACAGCACAATCTGCAAAAACGTTCCGAAAAACTATCCCGCACAGTACTGGAAAGACTGTTGTGGCTGTAAAACGGGTGGACGCCGAGGAACGGCGCTGTGTTTTCGCTCGGGCGATTGGAAGGGAAAGCCGATTTCCGGTTACTCCGCTGTTGCAAGCGTTTCAGCAACGATTGCCTGAAAGCCTTTTCCAGCTTCTTTCGCGGGCAGATCGGCAAGCGTTTCGGCTTTTTGCATAAGGGTGCGAAGCGTTTGAAGATCCTGTTGAATGAACAGCTCGCAAAGATAGCGCTTCATACGACCGTTATTATAGCGCTGTAAAGCTTCCGTCAGCAGCTCGGCACGCTCCGTATACTCGCGGTACCAAACATCGAACCCGGTTTCGGCAATGTTTTTGCAGGTGCGTTCTTTAACGTGGTTGGTACTCAGATCACGAAAATCGCCCATCTTGCCCAACATTGTACAGGGAAAATTGGCACAGACGCCGCAGTGCACCAGCCCTTTCTGTTTGCAGCAATGGTGTACCTTGCAGGGTTTCGTGTAATAACCATTGTGGGAGCAGCCGGGGCACCGGCTGGGGCCGTCGATGCGATAGCGCGTACACAAAGCGCAGGGCATTCCGCAATATCCGTATGCAATATCCGGCATGGTCACACCTCCGGCGGTTTTTCGGCAAATTTGGCGAAGCTAAATAACCTGTAGGCAGATGATAACATAGCGTGCGCGGGATAGCAACCATGTGGCGTGCAAATGGCTGTGTCCGTTGCCGTGATGGCGGCAGATGCCTCGGTGAACCGTCTGGGCATTGCCATAGCCGGAGGTGCCGGTTTTGTTCGCGTGCAATCCGGGAACATATACCTTGACCGGTAAACCGGGTTGTACGGATACGGCAGGGCGCCGCACTCCGCCGATGCCGTTCAGGGAACAGGAACGCCGGACAGCGTGCGCCGCTGCGATGGCAGTCGTGCTTATGTTTGTATATGGAGGAAAAATTTACAATTGACAAGGCGTGGTAAAATTGATATAATTATGACAAAGTTGTAAGGGCTTACAACGCTGGAAAACTGAATGAAAAATGGGGGGTTTCACCATGAAGAAAGTCTTGGCAATGGTTCTTGCTGTCCTGATGGTTCTCGGAACAACCTCCGCGCTGGCGGCGGATTATCCCACCAAAGGCATTACCATGATCTGCCCCTGGAGCGCCGGCGGCGGCACCGATTCCTGCTTGCGCGCGCTGTCTCTGGCGGCGGAAAAAATCCTCGGCCAGACGATCACCGTTGAAAACAAAACCGGCGGCGGCGGCCTGATCGGCCACAGCGCCATCATGACCGCGAAGCCGGATGGATATACCATGGGCATGATTACCTTCGAACTTTCCACGTATATTCCGCAGGGCACCGGCGATGTGTCCTACGAGGATTACGATCTGATCTGCCGCGTGAACACCGATGCGGCGGCGCTGACCGTGAACACGGCCTGGGCGCAGGAAAACAACGTAACGGATATTGATTCTTTCGTCGCCTATTGCAAGGCGAACCCCGGCACGGTAAACATCGGCAACTCCGCCCCTGCGTCGGTCTGGCATATCGGCGCCGGTCTGCTGGCGCAGGCCACCGGCATCGAAGTGGAACACGTGGCGTTTGAAGGCGCCGCCGCCGCCGTAACGGCGCTGGCGGGCGGCCATATTCAGGCGGTTTCCGTTTCGCTGGGCGAAGTTCGTTCGCAGGTGGAAGCGGGTAACCTGACGGTACTGGGCGTAATGGACACCAAACGTGCAGAACTCTTCCCGGATGTACCCACCTTCCAGGAGCAGGGATATGACATCGTATACGGCACATGGCGCGGCCTTGCCCTGCCCAAGGGCGTGGACCCCGAAATCAGGCAGATACTGGCGGATACGTTTGCCAAGGCCGTGGAGGATCCGGATTTCGTAGAATTCATGAAGAACTCCGCCCTGACCATCGCCTACCAGAACACGGAAGACTTTACCGCGTTCCTGAAACAGAACTATACCGACGTCAAGTCCACCATGGAAGCGCTGGGCCTGACCGAGTAAACGAACAGTTCCCGTAATCATACGGACAGGCGGACGACAACCATCCGCCTGTCCGTTTCTGAGTGGGAGGGATTTCATTGAAAAAACACCTTACCGAACGCGTCAGCAATATTGTCTGCGCGGCGGTCGGAATCGCCATTGGACTTATTGCCATTTATATTACAACAAAATTCAAACAGTTCACCAACGTCCCCGTGGGGCCGGAGGTCTTTCCACGTATTATGGCCACCGGGCTGGTAATCTGCTCCATTGCGCTGATCGTTCAGGCGGCCCTGAAGGGTAAAAAATGGGAGAAGGCTCCGACCCTTTCCCTGCGGGACCGGGGCATACGGCGCATGCTGGTTGCCGCTGTGCTGATCGTCGCGTTTTATCTGCTTTGGGAACCCGTTGGATTCTTGATCCTCGCGCCGGTCACGCTGTTTTTACTGATGCTGAATATGGATTTTAAGCGGTACGGCCAAATGGCGATCCTGTCGCTGGCCATTTCCGTGGCGGTTTGGCTTTTGTTCTGGCAGGTTCTCGTGATCGAGCTGCCGCTTGGGCCCTTGGAAGTCATCTATTCCCTTGCTTGATGAAAAGAGGTGTGCATAGATGGATTGGAACCTCCTGTTATCAAGTTACGCGCAGGTGATGCTCAATCCTCAGGTTCTGTTAATGCTGTTTGTCGGCGCTGCCGGCGGCGTGCTGATCGGGGCAATCCCGGGGCTGACCGCAACCATGGGCGTAGCGCTGCTAATACCGTTCTCGTTTGGGATGGACCTGGTCCCCTCCGTCGGGCTGCTGCTGGGCATCTATTGCGGCGGCATGTACGGCGGCTCCATCTCCGCGATCCTCATCCATACCCCCGGCACTCCTGCCGCGGCCGCGACCGTGCTGGACGGCTATCCCATGGGCCAGCGGGGCGAGGCGGGACGCGCGCTTTCCATCGCGATGTTTTCGTCCTTCTGCGGAGGTGTTATCGGTGCGCTGGCCATGACGTTCCTGTCGCCCATCATCGCATCCGCGGCGCTGGCCTTCGGCCCGGCGGAAATGTTTATGCTGGCGATGTTCGGGTTGTCGGTCATCATCGCAATTTCCGGCAAGTCCATCACCAAAGGCTTGATGAGTGCGTTCCTCGGCTTGCTGCTTTGCACCGTCGGCATGGATAAAACCTGCGGTTATATCCGCTTTATTCCCAAGGGTACGTATGGGTTGTATGAAGGGCTTCCCTTCATCCCGACGCTGATCGGGCTGTTTGCCGTATCGGAGGTTTTTGCCACGGTGGAGAAAATGGCGCGCGGTGAAATGAACGACGTGCAGAGCAACGTGAAAATTACCCATGTGCTGCCGTCGTTCAGCGATATTCGGCGCATCGGCAAGAACATCCTTACCGGTGGGCTGATCGGCACCTTCATCGGCGCGATTCCCGGCGCGGGCGGCGATATCAGCGCGTTCGTGTCCTACGGTGTTGCCAAGGGCATGAGCAAGCACCCGGAGAAATTCGGCACCGGGGTGCCGGAAGGCATAGCCGCCACAGAATCCGCCAACAACGGCTGCTCGGGCGGCGCGATGATTCCGCTGCTGTCGCTGGGCGTGCCCGGTGACAGCGTAACCGCGATATTGCTGGGCGCGTTCATTATGAAGGGGATCACCCCCGGGCCGATGATGTATGTGAATGAGCTTGCTACGGTCTACAGCGTGTTCGCGGCGCTGCTGCTTGCCAACTTTGCCATGCTGCTGGTAGGTATGGGCGGCGTGCGGTTCTTCTCCAAAATTATCTCCGTCAACAAACGCGTGCTGATGCCGGCGATCCTGCTGGTAAGCCTTGTGGGCGCATATGCGATTAACCAGAACCTGTTCGACGTAGGGGTTGCGCTGGCATTCGGCGCGCTTGGCTATCTGATGCAGAAGTATGAGTTTCCGCTTTCGCCTATTTTGCTGGCGCTGATTCTGGGGCCGCTGTCGGAAAGTAACTTCCGGCGGTTTATGCAAATTGAAAAAGGCAACTTCCTGAGTATCTTTTCCCATCCGATCTGCGATGTGTTTATCGTGCTGGCAATCGGCTCGCTGGTTTTCTCCGTGATTAACCAGAGAAAGATTAATAAACGGGCCGGCACGGTAATGGGAGACGATAAGGTGGAGGACGTGGCCGAGGCGATTGAGGAAGCGAAGGCTTCGGACGGCAAAGGGGCCTGACGGTAATTTTCCGGCGGGTTTCAGGTGCTGGGGCGCATCAATCCGGGCGCTGCTGTTTTGCGGGTGCAAAGCGAAACGGCGGTTACCGGGCTTGGTGCGCTCTTTTGATTCTCAAAATAAGTACTTAGCGGGGAGAATAGCCCGCTAACAGGACGGATAATTGTTCTATCCGGGCTTCTTTTTCTTCCGATTGCCGCAGTACATTCGTCGCCGGGGAAGCGAAAAGGAGAATCCGCTTGACAGAATCATATCATATGGGTATAATACTACCATAGAATACATCTGACGTCCGACGTTCAATTCATGACGACAACCCGAACGGGAGGGAAGGAGTGATATGAACGATCATCAACAGCGGCTTCCTGAGATCGTAGCACAGCATATCAAGGGCATGATTATCGACCGACAACTGAATGAAGGG